>NZ_JACFYV010000001.1:0-162412 GCF_016759955.1 Burkholderia sp. KCJ3K979 | reverse complement strand
GTCATCACCAACAGGCCGCCGACCACCAATCCGTGGCACGCCCTCACGATTCGCCGCATGGTGACCTGCTCGAACGACGCGAGCGCCGCGTCGAGCCGCTGCCGCTGTTCACGCGCCGCAACCGCCATTGCACCCACGAGCCGGTTTCCGGCGACCCGTGCAATCCGGTTCGCCGCGCGTCGCGAGAGGACATTCAGCGCCTCCGCGTTCAGTGCCGCGAGTACGGCACGGTAGCGCGCCTCCTGCTCGCTGGTCATCTGTTCGGCCAGTTCAATTGTCGCCTTGCAGCGCGCAAGCGCATCGCGGTGCTGCTTCATCAGTGCATCCGTCGCCGCGCGGGCCTCGGCCTGCACGGCATCGAAGTTCCCCTTACCCGCCTGCCGAACGCGCTCCGGTATCGCCTCGTAGAGCCGCGTGTAGTATTCGAGCGCCGCCAGCACCGACCACAGTGCATCGTTGTCACGCAGGTTCAGTGCAGCCGATAGCCGACGCATACGCAGCAGGCTTGCATCGTCCGGCTTTTCTCCGCTGACTTCAAGAAAAAGTCGCGCAAGCGGATCGGCCGGACGCGCGCGACGCGAACGCCGCTCAGGCATCACCGGTCACCCGGGCGAACATCGCGTCGTAGCAGGCGCGCCAGCGCAGCAACTCCGCGCGCTGACCGATGGGCAATGTCTCAACCGCCTTGCTTACCGACAGCCGCTGACTGCGAAGGTCGTCTGCAACCCGGTCGGCCAGTTCCGGAAAGTCCAGCGACTTACCCTTCACCTCAATGCTCTTGCGCAGTTTCGAATCCTGATACAACACGAAGCGTTCCGGCGCGCCATACAGGCCATTGCGAACCACATGCACTGTTGCATCCGGGAACGTCTCACCGAACTGCCGCAGCAGTTCGAGACTGTCGCGCTGGCGATTGATGACCCAGAACACGACGAGCCGCCGCCCAAGTTCATCGAGCGTCGTACCGAGGGTCGCGCCATACCGCGTGATGCCATCCTGATTGCGTGCCGCCGTACTGACCACCACGACTGCATCGCGATGTTCGTCGCAGTAGTTCACGAAATCGATCCAGCCACCAGCCTTGTCCAGGTCGAATGACGCGCACGCGATCTCGCCATGTACCGCACGCATCACATCCGGGTTCGACGTGTCGTTCTCTACCAATACAGTATTCACACCCCGCCGTTGCAGGTGATCGACCAGTGCGAGCGCGACCACGCTCTTGCCGACACCGCCCTTGCCGCCGCCCACGAGATAAATGGGATTGACTGTCGTGTCCATTTCGACTCCCTACAGATCGTCGGTGTCGGGCCGGATCGCAAATCCGAGCGTGCCCTGCACCGGCGTCGGTTGTCTAGTTACGGTCTTTCCCCCGTCCTTGCGGACCTGATTCGTGCGCGCCGGAGCATCAGGCGGCCGAGCCGCCGGACCACCCGCCTGCCCAGCCGCACGCGTGCCGGATGACGCGCGTGTGCTACCACTTCCGGCGGTGGCGCCCTTTCCGGCAGCGCGCAGCGCATAGCGGATCGTTCCTGCCGTGATGTCGATTCCGTGCGGCTTGGCCTGCTCCGCGATCTGCTCCAGTGTGTAGCCCTTCGCCTGTGCCGCACGCACACGTGCGCGCATCTCCTTCATCGCCTCGCGTACCGAAACGTTCCGCTCGGCATCAGGTTTCTCAGGCAACGCATCGAGCGCACTCGCAAACGCCTCCCATTGCGCCTTCGCATAACACTTTGCGACAGGCATACTCACTCTCCTGCGCACGCCGTAACGCACGGCCTCGTCGTCATCGTGCGCAGGACATGCGCACGCGTCAACACCATTTTTACCGACGGACTGCGCACGAGAGAACGGTCCGGAAGTCAGGGGAACACCGTGGGAAAACGCACTTTTTTTCGCACGTGGTCCGCGCACAACAGTTTCGCCATCACGCATGACCGCTCGCATGTGCTTTGCGCGACGCTCACGCTTCGTGTCCCGCAGTCCGCCCAACATTCTCCTTCAGCACGCCCGTTCATTCACCCCGGCAACAAACGTTTGACACACTGGGGCGCGCAGTTCACCGCACCTGTACGACGCAGCTTGAACGCATGACGGTTCACACCCATTCACGCAATCAGTACGCGCACGGCTGTGCCCATCGTGCTCATCGCATGGAGATGCCGTACGCCTTTTGAGATTTGGGCCACACGCAAATCGCTCTACCGATACGCCAGCGCTTCGCACTTTTCAGAACAAGGAAAACGCGCTGCGGTGCGTAATCTCGAGACAAGAGAAGCACACCGGGACGCACAACATCACGCACGAGGCTGTGCAACGCTTACGCACTCACATACGCACGGCGTTTACTCTGGACGGAGTGACCTCGACGCAAAAACCTCGCACGCCGTTCGCACGCGATACGCCGGTGCCATAACGGACATTGACGCGAGGACGGCGCGCTCTACGCAAAACGTTTACGCCGGGCGACCAAAAATGCACTGAAAACATGGGATGGCAGGATAGGCTCTCGCCGGTTTTGGGCACCATGGAGATCTCGACGTCAATCCGTCTGTCAGCGACGCGGGAATGCGACCCTTGTACGCCCCGTTCTTGGAGCAGCACGACGTGTCCGCAAAACTCGACCCCTACTCACGTGCGCAGTCCACAGTGGCGCGAGGACTACACCGCTGACGGTAGGCAAGGCTTCGACGGTACGCGAAAGGTGGGCCGCCCATTTCTGCATTTTGCGAGTGAGGCGTACGCCTCGCTCAACAAGAGCGGAGTTCGGCGCTCACTGGCCCATGGGGGCGCTAGCGTGCTCAATCAACAATCGTTAAGGTTTATTCGATGCATGCCATCGGCCCCAGGAATGTGCATACCGCCGCGCATGTCGGCAGGCGTCGAATAAGCCCGATGGACGAAACCGCGGGGTGCCCCGATGCGGTTGGAGGCTTTGCGGCTATGGCGATTGATAGGCCGGGATGCTCAGCGGTCTCGGATGCGACGCGGTCAGGCGGGATGCAGGACGGGCGCGGACGCCGTAGCAAATCGGTGCAGTCGTGCAATCGCGATGATGAGGCAGGCGTGTGTGTAGCTTCGCGAAGCGACACACACAGACGTCCTCGCGTGGGTCGCGTTGCCGCATCGCCGACGTTGAACAGGGAGATCGAGGAACCGTGATGCTCATGTCTGATGTCGTCGTATTGGCGGTGCGCGGATCGGGGCGCTCCGCGCGAGGATGTCGATGACGATCATCGGTGCACCGCAGTGCCGGCAGATGAAGACGGGCCAGGTTTCGGTGACGGCGTCGTCCGGTGACGGACTGATCTCGGGTGCAACGCGCAGCAGCTCACGCACCTTGGTGAGGCTGGCGCGGCGCACGGGGTTGGCGAGCAGCCCGTAGTGACGGATGCGATGGAAACCACCGGGCAGCACATGGAGCAGGAAGCGGCGCATGAATTCGCCTACCTCCAGCGTCATGGTCTTGTAGCGGGTGCGCCCCTTCGCGCGGTAGTCCTTCCAGCGGAACGTCACGCCACGCTGATCGAAGGTGACCAGGCGCTGGTTGGAGATGGCGACGCGGTGTGTATAGCGTGAGAGGTACTCGAGTACCGCCTTAGGTCCGGCGAACGGGCGCTTGGCGTAGACCACCCATTCGCAGATACGTAGCGGCGCAAGGCACCGGGCGAAGGTGGCACGATCAGCGAGCCCGGTGTACTCGCCGAAGAACTGCAACTGGCCATGCCGGTGGGCCACTTCGAGCGCTTCGAGGAAGCGCCGGCGGAACAGGCGTGAGAGCACGCGAACGGGCAGGAAGAAGCGGGGCCGGCAGGCGATCCAGCGCTCACCGTTCCGATTGTCACCAAACTGACGGCCGATGCCGAACATCCGGTCCTTGCGGGCTATGGCAGCGCCCTCCTCCGCAATTTACTCGCCCGATACCGGCCATTGAGCGAGGGCGAACGAGACCTCCGCCAGTCGAATTGGATGCCGACCACGACCGGCGGCTAGTAGCCGAAGTGGGGCGGACGGTCTGACGCTGTCTGTTTGATCTAGGTCAGCCTTATGCACGTCAGATGCCTAATCCTCACAAACTGCAGTACCGCCCCGCATTGCTCGTAATGCTTTGACAGCAGCCTTACGCTACGCCAGGCAGAAGGCCGGCCATCTCGAAAGTCAAAAATTGGGTCGGCAGCCTAGACGCGACGAGTAGACGAAAAAGGTAGCCCACGAGTGCTTGCCCCGAGACAGTAGGAGCCTTAGCACAAGAACTCATCCTTTCCCAAGTTCCCGTTTCGTCCCGGTAGTCATATCGAACACCAGTAGAGAAGACGGGGGAACGCCCAAGGTCTCGGCCAGCACGCAGATATTATAGAGCGCGACATTGCGTTGCCCCCTTTCTATACCTCCCAGGTAAGAACGAGCCAGCCCGCTCTCGAGAGCAAGTCGCTCTTGCGACCATCCCTTGGCTTTGCGAAGTTCCATTAACCGTCGCCCAAACAGGCTTAGCGGGTCGTACTGCATTGGCATCTCTAATAATCAGATGCCCAAGCGTACGGATTTGACCTGTATAAGACCACGCTCTATGATTACACTCACTATGAGTGACAAAATCGCTATGGACGCCACTTTTTCTTGGCTCGGCGAGCCTCGCGTAGCGTGAGGCGTCGAGTGTCCGGAGAACCACCGTCGCATAGGCTTTTCACAAGCCTAAATGCACAGGAACACCGCGGACTGCGCAGACTCAACGAGCAACTCAGTCAGGCGGAACTGTGGATCGGTCGTCGTGGCAGCGAAATGGCCACGGCCTATAGTCTCGCCGCAGCACAGGCACGGCACGTTGAACAGTTGGACGAGGACGTAGAACTGATCGCGACCATTCTGTTCTTGTCGACCGACGGCAGAGCCGTTTCGCGCGATCACATAGTAAGTAGGATTGATATCCCTCTTTCTCCTGGCGCCGTCGGCGAGCCAGTTGACTCCAATGCGCAACCGACGGAACCCTGTGAGAACGATCCCGAAGCATGGTGCCCGCTATTTCTCGATCTGTATGAACGTGCCTTGCAAAGGGACGTCACGAAGCTGCTAAGTATCCGAGCGTTCTGCATAGATATCGCGCTTATTCAACAGCAACTCCGCTCATGGTAATCGGTCTTATCTGAACGAGGAAGAATGGACCTGAGGCCGGACGGGCGGGCGAATGTTACTCCGCCGGCAGCGAGATTCCTGCTTTCCCTTCAACCAAATCCGCGGTAGCCAACAAAAGGCACACTACCATTCCGATAGGCCACGGCGAACCACAGTGATGTCTGGAGACTTATATGAATTCGCACAAGCTGATCATCGTCTCAGGTGCCATCCTAGCGGTTGTCGGAGGAGTCCAACAGCTAAGTCGCCGCTGCCGACGCAGATTCGGTCACAGCATTTTCAGTATGCGCGGTTTTTGGCTGGCTGCTATCGCCATCAATCTCGTATGGTGGGGATATTACGCATGGGCGACCGCTTCGCTCCATCATGTGCCGACGTATGTGGGAATCGCCGTGATGGCCTTGGGAATTGTTGCGGTCTCAAAGCTCGTACACGAAAACGTACGGGAAACGAACTTCATGTACGGCATCGGCGGGTCGTTGCTTCAGCTCGTGCTGTTTTTTCCCGTCACGCTCTACGGCCTACCGCTCGTCGCCATCGCTTTGCTTTTCCTGCTCTTCGCGACGTATAAAGGTGCGCCCGCTTGGCTCATCGACCCATGAATCAATCGCGGTGGAGATATTCCATCGAACACGCCTGACCACGCATATCGCAACGGACCAAGAGATAGAGCCTCGCTGCAGTTCTGCACATTGCACCCCGTCCGCCATGGTGCCTGCCCGTCGGACGTCAATCCAGTGGATAGCGTCAAGCAGCACGGCCGGTCAAAATGATTGTCGCCCTCCAATCCAGACTATGCGGTGATGGATGCCCAGCGATAGAGGTCACAGGACCGAGGACAGCAAGAGCGCGCCACAACGCCTGCTTTGGATGAAACATCGCGGCCCGTTGACTTACGCGCTCCCTACTTCTGGATCAGCGCTCAATGTCCGGGTCCCGGCCACCGCGTTGATCGCCGCGCTCAGGTACTCTCCGATCTTCATGCGTCGGCTCCGTTTCCGGCCGGGCCTCGGGAGCGGGGGCCTGTTGCCGCACTGGCATGGCGCGTACGAAATCTACAATGCTGGCGGCCATTGCACGATCTGCCTTGACGGAGGATGCCGCCATCGACCGCGCCACCTCCCGCCACGCCGCAAATACGCCATCGTGGACCCTCCATTCCGCCTCTCGGTGCTCTTCGGTCGCCACGGCACGCCAGTACATCGGCACTTCACCGCGCGCGAGCATGTGCGTGACGCCCTGACTGGGGTATCTTTTTGTCACGCCACGTGTACGTCGGAGCGTGGCGTTTGCGTCGACACCATGCTCGCGAAGCTGTTCCGCAAATCGCTCACGCCAGCGCCTCAAATCCTGTTTGCGCGGATTGAGCCGGCGCCCATCCGGTCCCCTCACCTGCACGCTCAGATGCACGTGGGGATGCGGCTCGTCGTCGTGCGCGGCGAAGACATACGCACGCCCATCTCCAAATTCGAGTGCCGCAAAATCACGAGCAGCATCGCGCACGGCCTGCCGGTTTGTTCCCGGCGGCATCGATAGCAGGATATTGAAAACCTCACGACGGTGACTTGTCTCCGGTATCCCCCATCCGCCCAACTGCCATGTCCGGGCCAGATCGCGCACAGCCTCGGCGCCCGCGATTCTGTCTCCATTTTGGTCTTCGAGCTCGACGCTCCCGTTGCGAGAGATATAGCGTAGATGTCGCCGCACTGCGCCCATGCCTTGCGCACTCGACGCCTTGTTGGTGATCTTCACCATGACTTCGGGGGTGCGCCGAAGGGTTCGCGCCAGCTGTTCACGCATGCGCTTTGCTTCGCTGCGCAATCCCGCGCGAGAAAGCCGCGGCGCGCGGGCGTGTCGAAACGGTTCTTGGAACAGCCGATCACCCCAATTCAGTAGCATGGCATCGATGTAAATCTTCGGATAGGCCATATCATCGGCTCCATCGATCAAGATTCGCACGAATCGCAGCCGTGACGGCGCACAGGTGCGCATCGATCTGTTGCCGAACCGCGCGCAGATTTGGCTCGCTACCGGGCGCCAAGCGTCCCAACGATGCATCACGCGCAAGCTGTGAGAGCCAGCGGCTAACCGCAGCAAGGTGTTGATTCGAATCGGACAGCAACGTCATCTCAATTTGTCCAAGCTGCGGCTCGCGGGTCAAATGCGCACGGATGAGCGCCACGATCCAGCGGTTACTCGTCAAACCAGACGCAGCGGCCCGCTTATCGACCTCCTCAAGTTCCGAGCTGGTCAACCTGACCTCAATGCGTGTGCGGGGCTCATCGATAGCGGTCGATCGAGTCACGATTCCGGCAGGCACATTACTGTCGCTCTCATGGGCATCGAGCGCGGCCGCAATCAACTGCCGCACGCCCTCGGCAGTTGTCACTCCGCGCCGCGCGCACCATGCCTCCCAGACCGGGCGCATTCCCGCCAGCTCGACACACAATCGCTCACGGACGCGCATTTCCAGACGCCCGTTTATCGCGCCGGTAACGACGGTTCGGCAGGTGTGAGCTCAAGCTCGCGGGTCCGCGTGCGCTCCGGCGCTGGACGCGCGCGGCGCTCACGTTCGGATGGCGCCTCCGTGTCGAAGACGCGCGGCCGGGGTACCGGAATCCCATCCCTGGCAAACGCATCGAGCATGGCTTCAGCACGCTGTCGCACCCGCGAGATCGAGCGGGCACTAAATCCCTGTTCACGCATGGCGCCAGTCAGCACCGCCAGATGCAACACCTTGTCTTCGTCAGACACCGCCAAGCGCGATCGTTCTCGCCTATCCTTACTCGCCCCATCCGCCGGTGCCGCTGCAGCATCGGGCGCCTGTTCTGAACGTGCCTCGGATACGGTCGCAGACCGGTGGTGATCGGCGAGTTCGACCTGCCAGGTATTCCGGTATACGTCCTTCTCTTCCTTCCCAACCATCACGCCCTGACCATCAAAGATCGGGGCCTTGATCGTCACCATCCGACGACCCTGGTTTTCCAGGACAACGCGCTCTCCCGGCTCAGCGTGCGACTCCTGAACCGCGCGCTCGAGATCCACGCCCCAGACGACCTGATCCGTGCCAGCGGCATCCCGAAACACCACGTAATAGGAGTCGCTTCGGGCGGGATTGTTCTGATACGGCGCGTGGCCGTGCTCTCGCAGTTCCCCTGCATACCGGCGCGGCGCTTCGGGTTCGTCACTCGCAGCCTGCAGCCGTGGATCCGAATACTCCCTGGCCTGGGGCTGGTGCCTAGCTCCTAAGCGCCATGCATCGCTAGCGCCAACGCCTACAGCTGGCGCTTCATCACGCGACGCCGAGACTGACGCTCTTTCGGGACGTTCATTGGCAGGCGCGGGCGCCCCGGACGGAACTACCGAAGCATCCGTCTCAATCCGATTGTTCAGTCGCGCCTGCCGCGCATCAGCCAAACGAGCGAGATCCGCTGGCTTCGGCTCATAGCCGCTCACATCGATCCCGAGTACCGTGGCCTGCAACCACACTTCACTGCGAAACGCTTTGTGGCCCGAGACGCGAATGCGCCGCCACGACTTGGCAGCGGCCATGTCGACCATCGATTCCACCACGTCCGGCCGATTGTGCTCCGTGACGAGATAGAGACCCAAATCCTCGAATGCCAGTTGGTACGGGGCGTCCTTCAAGAAATACCGGTGGCCCTCGCGCAGATAGCGCTTACGCACACGTTCGGGCGCCTGCTCCAGCGGTACCCGTGCAGTTCCGTTGTTTGCTGCTGGATTGTCCGCGACCGCGCGTGAGTCAGGGTCTAACCTTCGTCCGTCGTCTCGGATCGCCTGGTCGCGTAGACGTGCACGAGCCGCGTCGAATTCGCGACGGCGTCGGGCTGTCACAGCGACCATCGCAGCTTCGTCGACCAGAGCATTACGCCGTTCACCACTCGACTGCGCTTCAGCACTCGGGCGGCCGAAAACGTCTTGCTCGATCACGTTGATGATTGGATCGACGGGGGAAGAGATTTCGGTCATTGTGCGACTCCGTTAATGATTTGCCGCGATTGGCGACTCTAAGGCCGCTAGCGATCAGGTCCGGGCGTGTCCTGCGACGCAGCGCGCTCCTTCGACTGCTCCAGAGCCGCCGCGCGGGCCTCCCGCACGCGAGCCCACGATCGCGTCTGTAACTGATCGAGCATCACCTCGAGGTTCGGGCTGAAATTCAATTCGCGAGCCGACTTCTTCAGCGATCCCACCGCCCGTTCAAGCAGGTCGCGCGCGCGATCCCACGGATAGACTTTCGGGCGGTCGCCGTCGTATCCGACCTGTAGCTCGGCGCCGTTCAGCCGGGCGTTCTCGTCCATCCATCGCAGTCGCTCGGACACGAACTCCATCTGCACCTTTGGATGGAAAACCACGCTGCGCGTAGCAACCTCCTGGATGAGGTAGTGCTCGGTGTTGAAGACCTCGCCGCGGTAGGGCCCGCCGTTCTCGCGAGGCGTACCCATCCGCAGTGGTGACCCGAAACGATGCTCGGCCAGCGCCCTGACCTCGTTCGGCACGTCCGCCACGGCAAACAGCGGATCGCCCACTGGGGGACGCGTCGGCGCGAACTGTCTCGAGGGGACTGCAGGCGAGTCATCGGTAGCCGTGGTCGTGGCAGGAGATTCGGCCGTACCCGAGACTGCCAATGTCGCGGGCGATTCCGGCGCAGCTACCGGCTTCGGATCACTGCGCTTCGAGCCGCGACGCCGCGACGGCTCCTGCGCTTCAGTCACCAGCTTTTCCTTCACGTTACCCATCACATCCTCCTTCTGTTCGTCCGGCACCATTCCTGTTTCCAAATCCGCCGCTGCCCCGAGGGTCGGCGGCAACGGCCCTTCGTGCCGATACACTATCTCTCGAAGGCGGTCGCCCACGCTCGCGAAGCCCGACAGCACCGCCATGTCGTTGAAGTCAGTGGGCAACTTGTCATCGATCCGCTCCTCTTTCGCAAATACCGGCAACGCCAGATGGGCATGCGACGCTTGCACAGCCTCCCGAGCCTTGGCTTCGCCAGGGCCAAGGTCCGCCAGTACCACCAGCTCGGCCTCGGGAAATCGCGCTCGCAGAATCGCGGCAACCTGAGGCAGCGTTCCGCTCGACAGACTCGCCAACGCCACCCAGCCGGTGGCGCGGTGCGCCGACAACACCGTTGCCATCCCTTCGCCGATCAGAATCGGCGCGGCTGATTCAGCGTCGCTTGGTGCCTCCCCGGCAATCCAGTAACCGCCTCGCTTGAGTCCTCCGGCGAGCGACGACTTGCGTCCGTTTTCGTCGATGAGTTCGAGCGTCGAGATCGCCTCGCCGATCCAGAACGGCACCACGAGCACGCGTCCCGTTAGCGGCTCGCCCTCGCTCGCTGGGAGGTAGCCCAGCAACGCATGCAATTCGGGCGCTTCAAGCTCCCGCAGCGTCGGTACCGGCTCCAGCCGCTTGCGCGCGAGATACGGATGCTCGGGGCCGACCGGTCGAGCCCATTCCCAGATCGCGTACGCCTCGCGCGCTACCGCCGCGTGCCGGGTCCGTTGTCGCGCTTCTTCATGCGCTCGCTGCTCCAGCACAACGGGGCGCGGCGCAAGCGCGGTCGTCATCTGGTCGGGGTACAGTGATCGCTTCAGATTGAAACCGTGCTGGCGGGCAAGCCAGAAGAGCGACGCGAGCGTCGTGCCACCCGTCTCCTTCGCCGACCGCCAGGTTGTGCGCGCCGCACGCTCGTTGTAGTTGGCCGCGGTACGGCTCCACTCGTCCCAGATCTCGAAACCGGCATCGCCCAGACCGTTCTTGAGGGCAAAGGCCATGTCTACCCACGTGCCATAGTCATCCGCGGGGATCACCGCCAGCGCTGCCCGCACGCGCACCGTCTCGTCCACGTAGGGCTCGCTCATTGCCGTGCTCCTTCGACCGGCACAACGTTCGACGCGCCGCGCGATGTCGAACCACGTTTCGCTCGCGTCCATCGGACAGGCCGCAACTCAGCAACGTCAAGGTCCGCAACCGTTAGCTGCCGGGTCGCTCGTGTAACGCGTTCTGCCGGTACACCGAGCAGCAGGAAATGCCGCTCGACGTAGGCGGTGACCTCGTCCTCGTTCATATCCGACAGGCTCGGCGGCAAATCGCGTGGATCCCACGCCTGCAGAATCTCCAGATACTCGGCAGGCAGATGGATATCGCCCGCGCCCTCGAAATCGACGTCTTCTGGCTGCACCTCACGCAGACGCCGCTCCACCTGAGCCGTAAAGCGCGCGAGATTCACTGCGGGGACCGACGGCGCGGCGACTATGCGCGAGGCAAACTCTGGATCGCGCCAGTAGCAGATCTTGTCGGCAAGGATCGGCTTGGTGTTTTCGAGGACGATGATTTCCTTCTCGCGCCCGAGCTCTTTCAACTCCTGCGGCAGCAGCAAGGGGCGCCGCTGCTCGGACAGGCTCTCGCTCGCCCCACCGCGGCCACCGAACATGGAGCTTGGGCGGCTGATGCTTCGGGATTGTTCGGTGAACGTCCCGAGCATCTCGGAGTAGTCGTTCGCGTCCTTCTGCTCACGGGGTGCGTAGAGGATCTGCATCGCGTGATTCGTAATGAACGTGCGTGCATCGGCACGTCCGTAGACGGATTCCAACTGCGCGATCGACTGGACAATGGAAAGCAGCCGCAGGTTGTAGCCAGCCATGTAGGCGACCGCACGCGCGATGATGTGAATCTTTCCGATGGCCGTCATTTCATCGAGCAGCAGCAGGCACTGAAAGCGCAAAGTCGGATCGGTTTCGGGCAACTGCTTCGTGTTCAGGTTGACGAGCTGCGAGAACAGCAGATTGACTACCAATGCGGCTTCGGAGAGGTGGTCCGGTGTAACGCCGATGTAGATGGACATGCGACGACGGCGCACATCACGCAGATCAAAATCGTTGCTGCTTGTCGCGGCATCGACAATCGGATTCGCCCAGATCGTGAGTGGGGCATGGAAGGTCGCGAGGATGCTCGCGAGTACCTTGTCATCGTTCGACAGGAAGCGGTTCAGTGCATCGACGCAGGGGCCACTTAGGAGCCCACGATGCTGAACCAGCGCGCGTTGCAAGTACGATTTCACAGGCATGCCGTGGCCCGACGACTGCCGCAGCACCTCGCCCATCGTGACGGGATAGTCGGGTATCGACGCGCCCTTGCCTGCCCTTCGCGCGTCACGCCACTCGCAGAGCAACAGCACGATGCCGAGAAACAGATTGCGCGCCTGGTCCTTCCAGAAATCATCGTGGCCGCCGGCCGGATACAGCGCGTAGCCGATGGCAAGGATGTCACCCACACGGAAGAGTCCGTCCGAGATCGCCGACATCGGGTTGTACCGGTGAGTTCGGGCATCCTCCGCGAACGGGTCGAACAGATACACGTCCTGCCCGTGCGCCCGCCGAAACCCCGCGGTTAGCGCATAATTTTCGCGCTTGATGTCGAGCACGACGACTGAATCGGGGTAGCTCAGCAGATTCGGGATCACGATACCGACGCCCTTGCCCGAGCGCGCGGGGGCGGCCAGCAACACGAACTGCTGACCATGAAAACGCAGGTAGCGCCCGCGCCAGACGCCAACGACCAGGGCAGGTGCATGAGTGTTGGGCGGCGCGTTCATAGCAACCCCGCTGCGCGGATTTCCGCTTCGCTGGCGAATCGGGCACTGCCATACAGACGCCGCCGTCCGGTGCTTTCCCAGAGCGTGTACAACCCGATCGCGGGCCCGCCCACCGCGGTGAGCACGCCCAGCAACGCCGCACCGGCCAGACGCCGTCCGGCGTTCGGCTTCTGACCGTGCAGCCACGCGAGTGACACGTCCGGCCAGCCCCAGAGGCCGGCATGCAGGGGGTTCATCCGGAGGCTGGCGTAGAGGAAGAATGAGGCGGCCCACAGCGAGGCCAGCACACCGCCGGCGACGACGGCTGCCATGGCGAGCGCAACCAGGGCTGACCGTGTGTGAAAAGCAGCGGCGCCAACACCGTTCACAATTGTTAAGGATTTGCCGTTCGCGTTCATATCGGCCTCACGCGAAGGTCGTGCGCACCTTGCGCACCGGGTCAAACCAGATTTCCGTCATGCCCCAGCGCTTGCCAATCTGCTCGCCGACTTCGTTGTAGAGCGGATGGGCCTCCATGTGCGCCACCGCGTCGATCGTCAGGAACAGCAGTCTCTTGAGCGCGCCATCGTCATATGCCGCGGCCTCCGGATGCTCCTTGGCCATCAGCGCGAAACGCTCGACTGCGACCGTAGCGTTCGGCGCGTGATAACTCGTAATCGACCCCGCGTGACCGGTCGTTAGTAGTTTCAGGAAGTCGTAGGCTTCTGCGCCACGCAATTCGGCTAGGAGCACGCGGTCAGGGCGCATGCGCATCGCACTGGCGATCAGGTCCGCCGGTGTCACATGTGCTTGCCCATGACCGCCCTTGCTGTACGTCAGGTGCACACAATTTTCGATGTGCGGCAGGAAGAGTTCCCGAACGTCCTGGATCGTCACAATCCGTTCGGTCGGCCCAATGGACCGGCACAGTGTCTTCATAAAACTGGTTTTGCCGGAACCCGTGTTGCCAACGATGACGATGTTCAGACACCCGGTCACCGCCAGCTCGAAAAACGCGCCATGATCCCGCGCTTCGAGGCAATCGACGAGCTTGCGTGCCTGGGGCGGCAACATCGGCAGTACAGCGTCGAGCCCACCCGGCCGGTGCCACACCGTATCGTCGAACAAACCTTCGTCCCGGTAAGCATCGAGCGTCTTCTCGCGCGAAGACGGTCGCCGAATCGTGATCGAAACGGTGCGCGATGGCACTACGGGTGGCACCACAATCTGGATGCGTGCATCCCCCGGCAGCAATGCCGAGAGCACCGGATGCTGGGCCGACACCTCTTGGCTCGTCAGCGTGGCTACGGCGACCGCGAACGACATCAGACGCTCGTAATCAAGCTCGGCGTAGTCATAACCCTGCCAGCCACAATGCGTTTCGGTCAGCACGCGCTGCGGCCGGTTGATCACAAGCTCCGTAACGTCAGCATCGTCGAGCAGCGGCGCGAACGGTCGCATCAACTCGCGCACCGATGCGTCGTCCGGAAGCCGCGCGAGCACGATGTCGTCGGCCGGTTTCGGCATTTTCGTCTGCAGGCTCATTTCGATCCCTCCGGTTCGAGGGCATACACCGATCCGAAATCGAGGTCGCGCGCCACCACGATCGTGAACTCGGCGCCCTGGTTTTGCGTCAGCGTCGGCGGAATGTTGATGGTCCGATCCAGAACGTGCGAGGCCATGTCATTGCCTTGCTGCTCGGTGTTCTGATAGACGACGGAGCTGTTGCTGTTCCCGCCGCGTGTGGCCAGATAGCCGATCGCGTCTTGCGTCATGCCGAGCAGTAGCGCCGCACCGATACGCTGCGCCCAGTGGCTGTCCACGTAGCCGTCGATTCCCATGCGGCCGAGCGCGTCGGCCGCCGGCGAATCAATCTGGACCGTCACCCCATCGGGCGTCTTGATCCGCGCGGCAAGAATGAAGGCCCGCTTTTGGCCGGGCGCAAGGTTCGAGCGATACTCACTGTTGATCTGTGAACCCCGCTCGATCAACACCACTTTGCCGTCGTCGGAATAGACGTTCTTCGTCACCGTGCAGGTGGAGATGCCCGCCTCGGTCGAATCGAATGCCGTGTCGCCCGCACAGTCGATCTTTGCGCCCTGGGCCAGAACCAGGCTCCGATCACCGAGCATGCTCGCGCGTACCCGCGGTGTGGCAGTTGGCGTCAACGCCTGCGCAAGCGGTCCGGTCCCGCTCTGCCCCAAGGCACCGGTTGCACGACCAGTCACGCCCGCGCCCACCGCCGAAGCTTCGGGCGCGACATCGGTCCGAACATCTCCTATCGACAGCTCGCCTTTCCCGCGACCATCGACCTCGGGCGGCCAGCCCGTGGTTAGAAGCGGCGCATCGTAGTAGCTCCGCGCCGGCCGCATCGGCCGCGCCGAGACAGGTGCGCGATTCACGACAGGCGCGGAAGATGCCGACTCGACACTTGCGGCCTTCGGTGCGGAAGCCGCACCCGTCGCCGACGGCGGCACGTCATTAAATATCCGCCCGCCCGGCGCGGCTTGCGCTATCGCGTCGCGACGCGCTTTCGCCTGCGCGTCGTGACGGACAAGAAAGGTATGCACGGTCCAGACCGCGCCAGCACCTGCGACGAGAATGACCACGAGCGGCGTCAGCCACCAGGCCCGTGGTCGTGCGCTTCGGTACTGACCAAGCGCAGGCATGCCGCGATCCGCAAACCCGCCGGCCCGGAGATCGGAATCGCGGTCGCGTGCATCCGCTCCCTGGTCGACAGGCCGATCCGGCTCGATCGTGTTGGGAGGCCGATGATCGTTCAACGGGTCATTCATCATCGTGGCTCTGCAAAACACGTCTCACGCCGTCGGCGGTCGTGCCATTGCGTGGCGGCACACCGTCCATGTCATAGGCGTCATTCCAGATTCCCACGACCTCGTTGCCCAGACGAAGCACGAAGCGTTTGGCCACCTCGTGAACCACGATCGTGTCGCCATCCATGTGCTTGTCGACCGTGCTTTCAGTGCCGTCTTCCGCCACGCGAAAGATCGCGGGGATGCGCCGGTTGGCCGGGATGCGAATGTAGGTAAATCGGCCGTCGTCCCACGCCGCGGTCGGCGCGGTATCGTCCGAGTGAGGCAGGACCTGCATCGAATATCGAGTGTTACGGACGATGGGCGGTTGCGCCAACCGCCGGCCAACCAGCGCAGCATCGCTTTGGGTTTGCGCCTGTGCTTTCGCTTGATCCGGATAGACGAAGGCCACGCGGTACATCTCCTCGTCGTTGCCGAATTTGGCCTTCAAGGGCAACACCACAAGGTCGAAGCTGTAGCTACGCCTGTCGGTACGGATCTCCAGGTTCGAGTTGTGCGCTGCGAGTTGCGGCTTGAGGTACACGTCGTGGTCACCCTTGTTTGCTACCACCTGCCAGCCGTCCCGATCGCCGGGAGCCACCACCTGAATGTGCTCTTGCGGATCGAGGGCAATGTGCGTTGCAAAGCCGCGTTGCGCCTCGATACGTACGACCGCGTCCGGCCGATAGACGACCTGCCGTACCCGCGAGTCGTCGGACCATCCTGGCACGGTATAGGCACGGGCAACGGGATTTACCGCAGCCAGACCCGCCAGCCAGAAGACCCGCAGCACACGCCATTTCCAGTCGTCTCTCATGGCATCGCTCCTGCTGCTGCGGCCGCCGATGACGCAGGCGGCGTGTACTCCGGGTCGCGGCTATAGGCTGTGACCTTGAATCCAAACGGATCCGCGATCGCGACGCTTTCACGCGTGAAGACCTGCGGCCGATACGTGTAGGCGAGCGTGATCACGAAACGCTGGGGCGGCTGCGCATTCGCTTCGCCGTTCTTGGACGTCGTGCGCTCGATATGGACGACCGCGTGGCCCGGTTCGTCAGGCGGCAGCGTGGTCGAGAGAATCCGCACGCGCCGCTCGATGTTCGGCCCGAGCTGCCGGTCGAGCGCGTCCGGGCCGCTATAGATCGAGCGGTAGTCGCGCGCGACCACGTCATCGCTCATGGCAAGCACGTCGTCGTAATCCATCTGCAACAGGCCCCAGTCATAGCGTTCGCGCTCACGCACGTATGTCTCCACCCAGTGCTTGTCCTGGATTTCCTTCGTATAAACATGCCGCGCATCAAGCACATCGATCACTTGCGCCTCGCCGGTCAGGCGGTCGACCTCGATTGGCATAGGAACAACGCGATAGAACGGGACCATGACGGCAAGCGCCGCCACGCTCAACACAGCGACGCCAACCGCGCCGTAAGCGACATGCCACGCCCGCCGCTCCGACCGCTCCTGCAGATGCGTCAGCGACGCCTCGATATCAAGCACACGCCCGTAGTCGTCAGGGCTATTCATCGTCCACCTCCCCCGACAGGCGCGTCAGTCGATGCCGACGAGTCCGACGTTGCCGGGACAGGTTGAACGTGGTTGATGGGTACCCGATGTAAGCCATCCGGCAAAACCGGCTTAAGTGGCTCGAGATGACATCCACTAATTAGTATTACTACGTTCATAGCGAGAGAAAATAGAAAAAATCCGCGCATCATCGTCCCCTCAGTTCCCGAACGAAGCCGGTACCATCTGGTCCTGCAATCGCGTGGTGTTGCCCGCCCGGCTCAGTATCAGTTCGCTCTGCTGCTCAGCCACGAGCTTGTCCTCCGTATCGGCGAGCATTCTGAAGAGCTGCAGCTTCGTCATCTCGTTACCGACGGCTGTGCTCTCCGTCTGAATACGGGCTTGCAATTCAGCGACGCCTTTGGGATCCTGGGTGATGTCGATCTGTTGCATCAGGCTCTGGATCTGGTTTAGCTCCTGAAGCTCCGTCTGATACGCCTGCATACCAAACGCCTTGTCCTGGAATGGCTTATTCAGCGCACGCTGACACAAC
Source organism: Burkholderia sp. KCJ3K979 (assembly GCF_016759955.1). Classification (NCBI taxonomy): domain Bacteria; kingdom Pseudomonadati; phylum Pseudomonadota; class Betaproteobacteria; order Burkholderiales; family Burkholderiaceae; genus Burkholderia; species Burkholderia sp. KCJ3K979. The sequence continues at coordinate 144,819 of NZ_JACFYV010000001.1, read as the reverse complement.
TGCTGATCGATGCCGGCCTGGTCGCCACAGTCGTAGATCTCGCTCGCCGAACGCAGGGCTTGAGCGCTGCCAGTTAGCCCCGCGTAACCTCCATGCTGCACAGCCGTATAGACGCTCTGCCAATTCGACGGCAGGGAATTCGCGAGCACGGGATTACTCAGCAACGCGCCGAAGCCGCGGGTACCGACGGTTGACTGGTAAATCTGGATTTCCTGCTGAACCTCTTGCTCGAGCTGCCCGACAGTCGCAATGGCCTGGAGTACGTTCTGAGCATCGAAGACCGGGATGCCTTGGGCATGGCTGGAAGAACACAGCACCAGCCATACGATTGAAGCGCCCACTAACTTGAATTGTCCTGTCATGATGACCACCTCACATTCAAACGCCTTGTTGCCCGAGATTGGCGCGCGCGACCCGCTGATAGGCCGGCAATGTGCCACCTCCTGAACTCCCCGGTCCGCCGCCACCCGAGCCCGTCTTGTCGCGGATCGTGCCGCCTGGCCGTGGCCCACTCCCGCCGCTGGTGAGCGCGCGCCCGATCAAGCTGGCGAGGCGGCGAGATGCGACGCCCGCGACGAACGCGCCAAAACCGGATAATGTCGCGCCGCCGGAAAGACCGGATGCCACCGCCGGCAATTGCCAGCCGACCATTGCCAGAAAAATCGCGGTCGCAAACATGCCCAGCGCTGCGCCCCACGCGGCCGACGCCTCGAGTGCCGCCTGGCCCGCAGCGACGAGTGCGCCTGCGTTTGAGCCTGGCGGCTCGGTCGTCACCCGGAACGGTGCAAGTTCGGTGGAAAAGGCCGTCAAAGCCATGCCCAGAAAGGCCGCTACCAACACCTGCAACAACGCATAGTTCGCGACCTTCGCGGTCCACGCCTCGAAAAAACGCGCGGTCGGCGCAAACGCTGCGCAGGCAATGAAGACGGGCCCAATGCCGAGCACCAGATCGAGCAGCATCCTCGCCATGACGACTTCGAACGCGAGCACGATGAGGAAGATCGAGCCGCCGAGGGCCGCTATAAAGCCGCACACGATGTCGCCGATACCGGCGACGATGCCGGTGAGACTCAGCCCCTCATGGGTGGCCTTCACGGAGTAGGCGTCCAGCACCAGATCGACTTGCTGGTCATAGCAGTCGAGCATCTGATAGATGCTGGTGGCGCTCGTCGCCGTCACGGCGCTGCCGCTGGCCGAGCCGCAGCCGGGATTGCCTCCGCCGGTTGTATTGGCTGCATTCTGGATCGTTTGAGCGAGCCCTGCGGTGGCACCATTGATGGCTGTAACGACCTGCTGCTGATATAGACCACTGCCGAGCGCGAACGCGAGAATGGCTGCAACCTTGAGCCCTCGCCACGCAACCGCCGGCACCGGCTCCTGTGCCTCGCCTCGCACGATTGCAAGGCCGTATGCAAGTACCCAGATGGTGACCGCGGTCGTCGCGACAGGAACGAGTGCTCCTGACAACGCCGACGACACATTCGTCACATAGGTGGACATGCCGTTTTCGAGCGTGCCGCCGATGGCAGTAAAGAGGCCGCTCATCGCGTCCCTCCCGCCTGCGCCGCTCTACGCCCTGCCAACTGCTCACGGAACACCGGCAGCCAAACGTCGGGATCGTCACCCACCCGCGCGCGAACGGCGTCGAGCAGCTCGACGTTATCCGTCGTGCCGGAGAGCACGTCCAGCACGTCACCAAGCCCCTTGAGATCCAGCCTGCCGATGGCGGACTGATGCCCCTGCTTGACCAGGAACATGCGGCTGTTCTCGCCGAGGTTGCGCACGATGTTGAACTCGGCCTCCGTAAGCTTGAAGCCGTGGACGTAATCGTCGTGATCGGCCCGTGGATTGGGCAGGAAAAAGAAGGTCCCGCTTTGCTCGATCAGTGCGCGAGCGATATCGCTTATCAATACGTCGGCAGGCGACTGCGTGTCAAAAATTCCGAGCCCGTTCTGCTTGCGGATGGTCTTCTGTTTGTTCTTCGCAAAATCGGTGAAGACGGGATCATCGAGCCGCTTCCAGAACTCGGTCATCACATAGATGAAGCGACGGCCGTCAATCACACTCTCGGTCCGATGAAGCAGGTACATCGTCACCGGCGTCGAGACCTCGGCGTCGTCAAGCAGTTCCGTGTCGTCGAAGCCGAACAAGCCCGACTGTGCCAACTCGATGCGATCGGTGGGATTGTCTAGCACCCAGCCAAGCCGCCCGCCCGAGCACCATTTGGTCAGACGCGCGTGCAGGCTGTTCTCGCCCACATTCGGCAGGAGCTGCCGCACCATGGAGAGGCGGCGCAGCGGCTTCTCCATACGCGCGACCTCGCGAACTGCCCGCGAGACGTCGAGCTCATCCTTCGCGGACAGCAGCGTACCGCTATCGACGAGCTTGCGTACCAACCGCTCCCAGAAATCGAGCACGAACTCGGTCGGCTCCATCTGGAATGGATTCAAGCCCGTCGGCTCGCCACGGCGGAAGACCGTATAGAGGCCGCCCATTGCACGGATCGCGATCTCGGTACCGCGGTCCTTGTCGTAAAGCACCACCGTGATGCCATACTTCATCGCCATTGCGAGCAGGAAGAGTTCGAGCACCGTCTTGCCCGCGCCGGCCTGCCCGACGATCTGGGTGTTGGCGAGCGCCTTTTCGTCGGCAGAATCCTGTTTCTCGGCCGTCACGTGGAAATTAAGATACAGCGGCTGGCCGCTCGGCGTCTTGACGATCGTGATCGCTTCGCCCCACGGATTGCCCTCGCGCTTGCCGGTGGAGAAGTTATGCAGACTGGACAGTCCGCAGAAATTGCGCGAGGTGAGCTTCGCTTCGCGCGCCCGATAGCGCCAGTTTCCAGGCAATTGCGCAAACCACGCCGCATCGGCAACAAGGTCGATGAGCGCGGTCTGGAAGCCTGCATCGGCGAGCTGCGTACGAGCCTTCGCCACGTTTCGAGAGAGCCCGTGCAGCGTGTCACCGAGCACTGCGAGCGAGTAGTGATATTCGCCGAGGACAAAATCGCCGTTGATCAAATCGTTGAGTGCCTGATCCATGGCCTCGACCTGCGACACCGCGACATCCTCGCCCGCAATCAACTGGTTGCGCTGCCGCTCGAGCGCCTCTTTCGCGCTCGGCTTGTCGAGAATCGTGAAGCTCTGCGTTTCGATGTATTCGAAGTCGCCATAGAGCAGGCCGTTAAGCATCCCCGGCTCGGTGTCCTCAGGATAGTCTTTCAGATCGAGCATCGCAGCAAAACGCGTCTCGCCGGGCATACGGAGCTCGAGCTTTTCGGCGCCGACGAAGAGGCGTGACGTGGGCAGCGCTTCACGGATCGGCCCGGACGGGAGCGGCTGGGTCTCCCACGCTCCATTGACGAGATAGCCGAGTAGTTCCAGCGCCGACGAATACCGGCGAGGACCTCTCGCAAACGGGCTTGGCTTGCGAAACACTCCGAGCGCCACCGGGTCGTACGCTGTAAGGCCCGCCTCGACCTGAGCCGCGAGCTCGCTCATCACCTTGAGCGCTTCATGTTGATCGCGCCGGATGTCATCGAGCGTTCGACGCGCGGCTCGACTGAAAAGGCGCCCCAGCGTCGCCCGGTTAGGCCGATAGACGAGCGTGAGGTAGAGCTCGTTCGCCATCATGCGATACCCGGCAAAGCTCGCGTAGTAGCGCGTCGCGAGCTCCTGACAGAACCGGTTGGCATACGGCGTGGCGAAGTGATCCCAGACGCGCCGGCGCAGCCGATGCGTCCAGAGCGCTACGTGGCCACCCGGCAGTGCGCGCACGAGCTGGTTGAATCCGTCGTGCCGCACGGCGATGTCCGCCGGATCGGCTGCCTCAAAAGAAATTCCTGCGATCTTCCAGATCTGCAGATAGTCGCCTTCGCGGGTCTTGATGACTTGATCGGTTACGTGGGCCGAATACGGTATCGTGCCAGCGATCGGCACTTCCCGGTTGGCGACAGCGACGAATTGAGGGGCAACGCGCATGTCACGCCCTCCCCTTAAGCCGCACCGGCGTGTAGGCATGCGTGCCCCAAAACCGCCGGTTTCTTTGTTGAAACCGCATCCGAAGACGCAACGCGTACTGCGCAAGGCGCTGGTCGTCGTGGCGCGTGACCATGCGCATCGCCACAAACACCGGAATCATCAAGAACAGGATGCCGACGCCCAGTGGGGGACTGACGAGCAGCGCCCAGATAGCCGGAATCAGCATGGCGCCACCGGTGATGAGAGCCGGCACAAGCGGCACACCCCACAGCATCGCGGGACGCGTACAGCCCTTGAAAACGGGATCTTTGAGAGAGTTCATGATTCGTCGCCCGAAGATCAGCCGCCCGTCGGGATCAGCATGCCGGCAATGACCGTCGCGCAGCCGACGAATAGTCCGCCAATGAAGACATTGGCGATGTCCCCAAATCGCGCGTGCTGGAACATCATCCGAAAGCCCGCCCAGATAATGGAGATCGAGCAGATCACGCCACCAACGCCAAGTAACGTCGTCTGGATCGTGCTCAGCAGCGTGTTGACCTGCGACAACTGCGCCCAGGCCGGGGATGCGACGAAAAACACCGATATCGTCAATGACACCGTTCTGGCCCACTGTCGATTCGGGCTTATTCGACGCGTCGATCCGTGCCCCATCCATGCTTTGATTCGCGCTCGCAGTTTCATCGCTTGCTCCCATCTATTTCCCCGGCGTCAATTGCCCCATTCATCCGGTCAACGCCTTAGAACACCACGGCGCTCTCGACTGGCTCTTCGCTGCGCTCTGGCGACGGCAGTTCCCTCCGGTCCAACTCTCGTCGGGAATCGGTTGCGCGCTTAGGTTGAATACGGCTGACGGACGAATCGCTCGTTACTGGTACGACAGGAATCGGCGCGATGGCCGGAACGACGACCGGCGTCACCGGAATCGGTTGCCGCGCGTCATTCACGACGCGCTCGACATAACCGCTACGAAAGCCGGTCGAGAAGTCCCCACTCGCGTAACAGGACAGACTCGCGCGAAGCGCCGCCTGCTCGTCCGCACGCGCGCGACGAGCCAGCTGGAAGCACCCCTGCAGAATCGCAGCACCCGCAGCCAGGTTGCGACACGGATCAAATGCGGTCCGCTCGGTCAGGCCGTACCGCGGCCAGTTGGCGCGGTTGACCTGTGCCAGCCCTACACTGAAGCGCCAGCCACCCGCGCTTAGCGAGTGCGCCGTTGCCATGGCTTCCGCCTCGCTGGACGGTTGCCGCATCAGTCGCCCATGCACCACGCCAATCGCGTACGGATTGAACCCAGACTCCGCACGCACCACCGCAGCCATCGTCGTCGGCGAAATCTGCGGGGCGCATTGTTGCGTTAGCGTCAGGAAATCGAGCGGCATGATCAGTGCCCCCTGCCCGATCCGCTGTCCTGCTCCATCTGCTGCAACAAGAGCGTTGCAGACTGTGTAGGGTCGTAGGGCACCTGCGTGCTGCCAGCGCCGTAAAATTCGGTATCTGTGATGCCCATTCCGCCCACGTCCCACCAGACGCGGGTATAGAGCTGGTTGTTGATGTCGACGTTGATCGCGCCGGCGGCTCGGCACAACAGCTCGCTTTGCTCAGGTCCGCCCCAGTACAGAAGATCTTCGCGGCAATAGCCACTGCTTGCGAACGTGTTGCTCGCGGATGTGCCTTGCGATCCCCCGGCACCAAAGTCGCAGGTTGGGAAAGGATCGCCGTGACGCAGCGCGCGCCACAACCTTTCGATCGGTGGAACGCATTCGCTGTATTGCTCGGGGCCGCCGGGGTTCGACAGACAGAGAATGACCTGACAACCCCAGTCGTCCGCACGGGCAACACCCAGCACAAAAAGCGCGCCGCCCGCGAGTAAGGCAAGGCCCAGCCACCACCCGCGCATCGCTCCTTGCATCGCGGCTCCGCCACGACTCTTCCACGCTACGAGACACGTCTTCATGATCCGTCTTCCATCGATTCGCACCGACGCACCAGGACGGACGCGCGGAAAAAGGAACCCGCGGCGCCGGGGAGGCTTACCGCGGGCTCAAGGGGGATCGGACTTCTGCATCAGATCGAGACTGGCCGCATACGCATACGTCGGTACATCGGGGTCGCTTGCGCGCACTCGGTCGTGCTCTCGCACGTTGACCGGAATAAATTGTCCAGTTACTTGCGCGGCGTCACGCCTTCACTGCCAGCAGGCTCGCGAGACTCTGCTTCGCAGAAGCAAGTTCAAGCTCGTACCTATGCCACGGACGCCGCGGAATCCGAAGCCGCCGGCAAATCACTTCTCGCCCCGCGCGCCACTGATACGCCATACGAAGCAGCTCCCTCTGGCAAGGTGCCAACCGCTGCCACGCGTGCTCGACAAGAGCGGCGTCAATTGCGTCGTATCGGCCGCGGGATGCGCTTGCCCAGTTATCCAGCCGTGCATCGATCGAGGGGACAGCTCGCGGTTCATTCATCGCGGGCCTCATCTTCGGATTGCGATGCCCTATATCCGGCCGGGTCCTCGAGAAACCGCTCGATATCGGCAGCGCGCCAACCTACAGCGCGCTCACCAAGCCGGACAGGGCGTGGGAATGTCCCTTCCTGCATTCTCTGATAGATGGTGGAGCGCTTCAGGCCGACTTCGATTTCGACCTGTGTGCGGCGCAAAATGGCACCCGCTGCTCGCAATTGCGCTGACATGTTCAACCTCCAACTGCTTGGTCCGTATGAGCTACTGCATGGATCCCATTGAAGCAGTGGATTACCCTGACGGGCAATTCCGTCATGCCGTCAGAACATACCGTCAGAGACCTGACATCAACGGTGGCGACCGTCCAGTTCGTTGACCGAATCGGGCCTCAGCGCGGCGGCGAAAGTCTGCGCACTGCGTGACGCTTCCCCGTTGGCTTGTGCTTTCAATCCGAGCTTTTCGTCTATGGCGCGTGCAACGGTAGAAGATTTAGGCGGGTGATTCGGATCCCAGTCCGACCAGTGCTCACGCATCACGTCGAAAAGCGCATCGAGAGTGCGCGTGATATGCGGAAGATGCACGACGGTACCGCGTGCCGTCTCGTCCGCGAACGAAGCGATAGAAGAGGCACCACCGGAAATCCCCTGTGCGCTGGCTTCCACAGGTGTACCGGATGCCGATGACCGCTCGAGTTTGCGCTCAAGATGCGACGTCCAGACGTGATGCATGAGGACCGTCCGAGCCAGCGCCGTTTCCAGCAATGCGATGCGGCGGTCACGTTTTCGCAGGCGCTCGGTCAGGCGCGAGATGAGCGCCCGGGCTTCCTCTTTCTGCCCTTGTGCATCGCCCAGGCCGAACTGCGTATCTACACCTTGGCCTTCCTGCGGAATGTTGTCGGTCTGTTCGGACATGCTTTGCGCTCTCTAGTTCCGGGCAAGGTAACTCGGCATCGGTCCCGAGAACCTTGACGCGATGGGTCATATACCGGGCACTCGCTCCTCATATTTATTCGCCTCTCGGCTTTTTCCTAATCCTAATATATTGAAGACACGGTATTGCAGCAATCTATAGCCAGATTGCCACTACATCTTCATCGCCAATAAAAACTTTTCACAGAGTGAACTGCGAAACACCCCCCGTTCGTGCCTGACGCATGACCCATCATCTGTTGGAATAAGCAGCAATCTCCTGCAGCGAAATCATCGCGGCTTCGGCCTTGTCGACTGGCACGAGAAGGTGATCGTGGTAGTAGCCGGCGATCACATTGCACGGAATACCTGCATCCGCAAGTTTGCGACTGACGACCGCCATAAACCCTACCGCTTCAAGGCTCGATTGCACAGACAGCGTAATGCGACGAGCCTCGAACGTATAGGGCAAACCGAGGCGCTTCGCATCTTCGCGCCGTACGACAGCCGTCAGCCCCTCTCGTTCGCTGATGGTACAGATCGTTGACAACCCGATCGGCAAAACGAAGTTCGGAAACGAACAATAGACGTACACCGAGTCACCCATCTCCGGACTGAGCGTCGCACACAGTTTTGTCAAGTCTCTTTCGTTCAATGTCCGACTCCTTAAAGGAAGGTGTACGTTATCCCATATATGAGGTCGCTGGCGAACGGCGTAAAGAATTTCTTCACGTCGTATCATCATTTTAACCATCGCTTATTTAATTCTGTTGGCCGCCTATGATTTCGACTCAAACTCGGCCAACCTAGGAACGGATGATAGAGTCCGGACAGCCGGGGGTGCTCTCGTAATTGAAAGGAGCCTATGATGCGTTCGACTACATCGCCTTTGGTTGCCGCTGACCTGGCAGCCATTCATTCCTCCATTGCAGTCTCCGGTCAAGCCTGGCCCTCGCTACAGCCTTGCACGTGGAAAACACTGGTAGACGTCGTCCTCGATTGGGGCATCATATTGCTCGCTGCTTGGGGCGCCTTTGCGATGGGCAGGTGGGCCGCACTGGTGGCAGTCTTTGCAATTGGCAACCGGCAACGCGCGCTAGGCAACCTTCTTCACGATGCCGCGCACCGCAACCTGAGTAACCGAGCCAACGTCAACGACAGAACAGCACATCTGTTCCTTGCCGCACCACTCTTCAATAGCCTTACGCTGTATCGCAAGCAGCATGCAAAGCATCACGCCTGGCTCGGCGATCCTGTAAGCGACCCAGATTTCATTCCCCGTGTCGTCAACCAAGGAGACGGTTGGTTCCACGCCTATGCGCGCGTGTTGATGGACCCTACGACATGGGCCAGAGCGTTCTTTGGACACCTGGTAGCGAAAGAACTTACCGCGCGTCGGCGGCTCGGCGTCTTGCTTTGGTGGGCGACGTATGAGGCACTTCTGACGGTAGCAGTCGGCATACGTTTCGCGCTTCTATTCGTATTGTTGTGGATGATCGCTAGAGCCACTGTGTTCCATGCAATCACCACCTTCCGCGAGATGACTGATCATTACGGGCTAGACCCGCGGGGAATCTTTCCCTACACCCGCGACATTCCGCAGCGCCGGCTCGTTTCGATGCTGCTTCACCCGCATCACAATGGATACCACCTAACGCATCACCTCTTTCCGCACGTCCCCTACCACCGACTTCCTGAGCTACACGCTCGCCTTGAGCAGCTTCCTATTTTCGCGCGCCGAGCAGTCGTTTGCCATGCATATTTCGGTGGTGCGCGTGCAGCCGTGGACGGCTGGGGAGCGCGACATGCGTGATCAAACACTGAACGCGGTGCAAGTCGGCGCGATGCTCGTATCCACGAGCTGTGGCGTTGGCTTCCTCCTTGGAACGGGCGAACAGGCAATGGTTGAGGGCATGGCCGGATGCCTTTACGCAGTCGCAACGGCACTGGGTCTGACGTTACTAGCCGCTTGCGCGCCTACCATTTGGCGCACGGGTCGATCCATCTGGAGTCACTTCAACTGGTGCTACGGCCCGTCCGTGGGCCGCAACGTAGCAGTGCTATCCGTAGTCTGGATGACGGGCGTACTCGCCGCGCAAATTCGCGGATGTTCAGCAGTGTTAGCGCTTATGGGGCTATCCAGAACTTCCGCGGAGGCGGTGTTCATTGTCCTGCTCCTAACGCTCTCTGTAGTCCGCCTGTCCTGGCTTTCCGTTGGCTTCGCATGCTGCCTGATTGCTTGCAACGTCTTGCTCCTGCATTCTCTGATCGGGCCCGGAAAGATCGATATCTGGCTAACGGCACCCGCGACTTTCGCAAATGCAATCCACCAAAGTTCGTCCGCTCATACTGGATTTATTCTACTATCCGTTGCCGTTATGGTCGTATGCGGCGCGGACTATCAGCAGTTCGCGATCGCGGCCCGCACATCCTCTAGCGCTCGAAGCGGAAGTCTGATCGCTGCAACGCTAGTGCTCGCCATGGGTTTCTTGTTGGTCTCAGCAGTCGTTGCAGCCCGTCAACACGGAGATCTCCAGCGCACAAACGATCCTATTCAAGTCGTGCCAGTCTTGCTCATGCGCAGCGTCCCCGGCGGCGTCACGACTGCAGCGCAAGACTGCGTCGTATTCTTGTTGGTCGGGACCGCTCTGGGTTCGGCGAGCTCAGTATTGCGAGCGATGTCGGATGCAGCGGCGATCTTCTACCGACCTTCTGTCATGCCCTCTTTCTGGCCGCGAGCTTCGGCGGTGTTGCTTGGAATCGTCGTAGCGTCACGTCCCCGGAGCCTGGTCGACATGATGGTAGAGCTCAATCTTGTCTACCTCGCTGCGGTGACACCATTGTTGGTGCTAAGCGTCTTGCGCATCAGCATCTCCGACCGGGCAGCAAATGCAGCGATGGCGCTATCCTGCTCAATATCACTGGTAGGCTATCTGATTCGCTGGCAAACCAACACGGCACTGTCCGAAGCTGCGCCACTGCTTGCGTCCATCGCCGCCGCATTTTCCGTTGTGGTCTTATACCGAGCTCTTGACGTGACGCCCTCGGGCGATCGCCCGCCAGACACGATCAAGACGTCCGCCCGATCCAGTGCTCAGCCATCGGCGACAGACTCGTGTAATTGCTCTCGCGATGCGGATGGCGGCTGAATCAACGTTCGGCGGGCTTCGCGCACGACGACGTCGCTGATAGTTTGTGCGTTAGGTGGCGCCTTCACCCAACGATGCCAGTACAGATCCACAGAGATTTTGTCGCGCGGTGCAAGCGCCACGAGTGCTCCCGAATCAATAGACGACTGCGCCTGCATGGAAGGTACTAGGCCGTAACCGACCCCCGCATGGACAGCCAATAACAGAGCCTGCGGTGAGGGAAAGTAATGTACCGGGTAGCCCGTGACTGGGAAACCAATGAGTTGCGCGAGAAAGGTCGCGTGTAAGCCATCCTTCCGATTGAATAACACCGCCGGCGTCGCGAGGATATCCCGTAGGTTCAGTCCGTGCGGAAAATTTGCTTCAACGAACGATGGTGTCGCCACGCATTCATATTCCATCGCGCCGATCGGTTCGGCAACAAATCCCGTCGCCGCGGTGTGTGCCGTCGAGACGCATCCCATTGCCTCGCCGCGTGCCAATACAGCTAGCGTGTGATCCTGATCGTCTACGATCAGTTCTAGAGCAACGTTTTCCTTTGCAAGGATACAGGCAATCGGGCCAAACCACGTCGCCAGAGAATCTGCGTTGATTGCGATCGAAACCTTTGTTCGGCTGCTGCCATCTGGCTTTATCCTGGATATCGTGTCGGCCTCAAGCATCTTTAGCATCTGGATGTGGTGAAGCAACATTTCCCCAGCAGGCGTTGGCGAAACGCTTTCGCGCACGAGCAGTAGGGCTCCCACATGCTCTTCGAGCGAGTTGACCCTCTGGAAAACGGCACTTTTCGTAACATTCAACGCACGCGCCGCCTCGCGGAAATTGCGTGTCTGCACGACGACTAAAAACGTTTCGAGTTGCTGACGATCGAAGTACATGACCCTGAAATCGATTCTTTGATCACTCTCGCCGTTTCACCGCGATGCAGACAAGGCCGTAGTATCGACGCGATTCTGATTCATTCCACTCGCAGAACCGTGTCACTGCAGGCCACACGCTATATCGTGGCGATTTAACACTCGCCGCAATCGCAAGAGCGATGCTTGAAACGCCCCATCCTCGCGTCGGCGATACCAACTCAAGTTGGCAGTAGCAAGATGGTGGCCTCTACCAAAAAAGAGCGTGAGCACGTCTAGTCTCACTCGCGACACGCGAACAGCAATTTGCTCAGTTTTTTCGTTCTCCTCCACTATGAAAACTCTCCATTACCTTGCCGGACGGTCTACGTGTCGCCCGGTCGTCAGCCTCTGTGACATCGCACTATTATATTAGCCCTCTAATTTTAGTAAAGATACGTACGCGCTCTGATGCGTCCTTGACCTCGGCCCCAAAGCCTCGGATGCCCGGCCATTGGCGGCCGCTAAGAGGCTTCCTGTCGAGCTAGGTGGCACTGAGCGCGCGTGTCTGACGCGCGGATCGCAAGTGCAACCACGGCGCCGCCCAAGGTGTTGCGCGTTGCACTGATGGTTGGCGAACCGGAACTAGGGTAAACGTCCACGACGCCGATTCTTCCAACTAGTTGGTATACGGAGTATATTTCCATCACCGCGACGCATGCCAGTCGGAGGAAGACATCGTGCAATTTCATCTCAACGGTTTTCGTGTCGGCGATCCATCGATCGAGCCCGCCGTCAGCAGCTCGCAGTCTGTGCAGATGCCCGATACGGTCGATGTACTTATCGTCGGAAGCGGCCCTGCCGGACTCGTACTCGCCGCACAACTGTCGCAATTCCCATCGATCAACACCCGCATCGTAGAGCGTCGTGATGGACCGTTGCTGATGGGACAAGCAGATGGTGTAGCGTGCCGTACCGTCGAAATGTTTCATGCATTCGGCCTCAGTGAACGCTTGCTAAAAGAAGCCTACTGGGTCAACGAAACGGTATTCTGGCGACCAGATGCAAGCGATCGCGAAGCAATCAGCCGTGCCGGTCGCGTTCAAGACACCGAAACAGGCCTTTCAGAATTTCCGCACGTTATCGTCAATCAGGCACGAATACAGGATTATCTGCTCGATGTGATGCGCCGCTCCTCGCGACGGATCGAGCCGGACTACGGGCTGGAAGTCGTGGACGTTCAGCGCGACGATAGCCATGAGTATCCGGTGCGCGTCACGTTGCGGCGTACCGACCCTACTCGGTTTGATGAGGTCACCGTGCGCGCGCGCTATGTCGTCGGTTGCGACGGCGCGCGCAGCCGTGTGCGTGCGGCGATCGGGCAAACGCTTCGCGGGGATGCAGCCAATCACGCATGGGGCGTCATGGACGTTCTTTCCGTCACAGACTTCCCCGACATCCGGCTGAAAGCGGCCATCCAGTCTGCTAGCAACGGCAATCTGCTCGTCATTCCGCGCGAAGGTGGGTATCTCGTGCGCTTCTACGTCGATCTAGGTGAGGTCACGGCGGAGAACCGCGACAGCGTCAGACAGATCACAGCCGATCGCATCATCGCGACGGCCCAGCGAATCCTCCGTCCCTATTCGCTCGACGTGAAAGAAGTGGCATGGTTTTCGGTTTATGAGGTAGGGCAGCGCCTCACCGATCGCTTTGACGACGCCATTGCAGCGGATGGCACTGCCCGGGAACCTCGTGTGTTCATCGCCGGCGATGCCTGTCATACGCATAGCGCGAAGGCGGGCCAAGGCATGAACGTGTCCATGCAGGACGGATTCAACCTAGGCTGGAAGCTCGCCGCGGTGCTGAAGGAGCGCAGCGACGTCAACCTGTTGCGCACCTACTCGGACGAGCGCCAGCCCATTGCACAGGAACTGATCGATTTCGACAAGGAATGGTCGGCGATGATGGCCGCTCCGCCGAAAGATCCTGCCCGAGCAGAAGCGAGCGGCGTCGATCCCGCAGAGTTGCAGGCGTATTTCATTCGAGCGGGTCGCTATACAGCAGGTATCGCAACACGTTACCGGCCCGGCATACTAACCGGGGAAGCCACGCATCAGGCGCTCGCAAAGGGCTTTTTGATCGGGACGCGTTTTCATTCGTCGCCGGTCATTCGGCTCGCGGATGCAAAGCCAATGCATCTCGGACACGTTGCGCAAGCAGACGGCCGCTGGCGTTTGTACGCGTTCTCGGACGCGGATCGTAGCATGCTGCACGCCCTGTGCGACCACCTTGAGACATCCGCGGAATCAGTATTGCGACTCGTCACACCGGAGGGCGCGGATGTCGACACCGTGCTCGACCTGCGGGCCGTGCTGCAGCAACCGCATCGGGAAGTACATCTGGAGGACCTGCCGAAGCTATTGCTGCCGCGCAAAGGCCGCTATGGCCTGACCGACTATGAGAAAGCCTTTACTAGCGACGCGGGCATTGATATCTTCAACGAACGCGAAGTCGACCGCGAGCGCGGCGCGCTGGTTGTGGTCCGTCCTGACCAGTACGTCGCGCACGTTCTGCCTCTGGACGCCTACGCAGAGCTCACCGCCTTCTTCCGTCCGATATTCCGTATGCAATAACACAACTCGAGACTTCAAAATTGCCGATCAAGAACGACAATGCAAAAGCGCTCGCCAAGTTCACGGGAAGTCTCGTGCGCCGCGCGCAACAGCGTCATGTAGCGCTATGGCTCGAGGAAGTATCCACCGAGATCACGAGCGTCCAGTACGCGGCACTTGAAGTCTTGCAACAAACATCCGGTGTGAATCAGCGTCAGCTTGGCGATGAGCTCGATGTAGACCGTTCGACTATCGCCGATCTTGTCGCACGTATGGTCCGCAATGGACTGATCGAGCGTTCCGACGATCCCGCCGACAAGCGCAGTTACGTGCTGTTTCTCACAGCAGAAGGCAAGAAGCAGTTAGCGGCGCTACGCCCGCGTGTCGAAACAGTGGAGCGTATCCTCACTGCAAGGCTAAGCGCTCGGGAGCGTATCGAGCTGCGCCGGCTACTTTCTGCTTTGCTGCCAGAGCCGACATAGTGTTCGGGACTTTCTCTATGTACGAAGCACCACTTGACGTCACATTGGGCCGCCCCGTTGATCAACTTCAACTCCCGGCCACGAGCGCTTTCCACCGTGTTTTCGCGAAAGATGGCCGCTCCTCCATGCGGCGTACCCACGCCACCAGGTTATCGCGGCCCGTTGTGAGTTCATCCCATTCCGCGGTGTAAGAAAATAGCGAAAGTTGAGCACCGATCATGAGATCCGCAAGACTTATCCCTTTGCCAGTGAGGAAATCTTCGCTGCCCAGAATTCGCGAGATGTCATCGAATGCGACGTGAGCGCGCGGCTTGGCCTCGGATATCGCCGCCAAGTCAGCCGGCTTGCCCAGCAAGGCAGGGCCTATCAAGCGTTGAAACACAATAACATTGGTGCAACCGCAGAACAGGTAGCTGTCGTTGATGCCCATCAACTGATCGATGCGTGCCGCAGCGCGTGGCGCGTCCGGCGTCAATAACGGTTCGGGGAGCACGCGATCGAGATAGCGAAGGATTGCCTGTGTCTCATAAAGCGTAAACTGCCCGTGGTGAAGGACGGGCAAACGACCGAATGGGTGAAGGGCAAGATGTGACTTCAGCCTGCTCTCTCCGAACGCCATTTCCTTCAGCGCCCAATCCGCCGCCTTCTCTTCTAGCGTCGCCATCACGGCCCGCCCATAGGGGCTAGATACAACGCTGCGAACCGCGAATTCGGCCGTCATTGAACACCTCCTTGACGTTAATTCCGGGACCCCGCCGCTTGGTCGATGGAAGAAGCAGCGCATTGATGTCTCAATGGATACTGCAAGAGAACTTCAACTGGTCGCCGGGACGTCTCGCGTATCGGATGCCCGAATACGCTCCGTCAAACGCCCCAAGACGAAAAGCGCTAGCGCCCCACCCAACGCCGGGCCCGCGATTGCGGCAAACAGCGCCTGTCCTTGCCCGAGTTGCGTCATCATGAATGCGCCGGCCATCGATCCGGAGATCGAGCCGATCCTACCGCTAGCCACTGCCCAACTGACACCTGTCGCTCTCGCCGATGTCGGATAACTGATGGCTGCCAGCAGGTTCAAGCCGTTCTGGCCGCCCGCTACGCCAAAGCCCACGAGAAAGACCGCGGCGCTCGCCCAAACCTGAACGGAAAGCAAGAAGCCAAGCGCCGCCAGAGCTACGGCAGCGCCAAAGTACATGACGAATAGCACTCTATGGGGATTCATGCGGTCCATCAAGATCGCTGCGATGACGCCACCGAAGATACCGCCCACTGGCAAGAGCGTACTGATGCGAGCCGCGGTCGAGATGCCATAGCCTGCGTCTTTCAGCAAGCTCGGCAACCAACTCGTCAGCAGATAAATCACGAACATCGAACCGAAAAAGGCACCCCAAAGAAGCAAAGTGCGTGCCGCCTGCCCTTCGACGAATAGTCGCGAAACCGGTGATCGGTCATTCGCCGCCGGCTCGGCCTTAACAAACGTCACTTCGTGCCAACCGGTCGTACCTGTTATCTTCGCGACTACAGCCGAAAGGGCTACGCTATATCGCGAGCGACCGACCATGAAGCGAACAGACTCAGGAAGCAGCCACGCGAGCAATGGCAAAAGCAGCAGCGGCACGATCGCACCGATCAGTAAGAGCACCCGCCATCCGAATAGCGGAATAACGTGACTGGCAATCTCGCCGCTAAGCGCCAATCCGAAGGCAAAGCCGCTGGAGCTCAACGTGACCATCAGCATACGACACTGCGCCGGCGAATATTCGGAGCTCAGGGTAATACAGGTTGGCATCGCCCCGCCCAAGCCAATCCCCGTGACAAAACGTAGCGCGATGAACATGGCGATCGACTTCGAAGCTGCCGAAGCCAGCGTAGCCAACCCGAAAACGAGCACCGACAGCAGCAGGACCTTTTTTCGCCCGTAAGTGTCAGCCAGGGGCCCTACCAGCAAACTGCCGCACATCAGACCCAACAGTCCAGCGCCGAAGGTGGGTGACAATTGGCTTGCCGCCAAACCCCATTCTCCCCGCAACGACGGTGCGATGTATCCGACCACAGCCGTATCAAAGCCATCCACGAGTACAACCAGGAAACACACCATCAATATGACGATATGAAAGCGCGACACCTTTGCGGTGTCAATGATTGCGCCGATATCAGCGGTTCTGCCATTTATTTGACGCTTGTCCATGTCACCTTCCCATATCTCAGAAAAAGTGTCGAATACCGATCATGACACCCGTTTGATTGATCCCTGTCATCGGCAAAGACGAAGTTCCGGCAGTGCCTCCATCGACAGTGAAAATGCCTTTGCTTTGATTAAAGACACGCCCGGCAGTTACGTACACAGCACTGCGTTTCGAAAGGAGATACATCGCACGCGCGGCCACGACAGAAGCGCCAACAGGGTGGGCCGTCACATTCAATTTGCCAAACTGAGCGTCCAAAACCACTTCCGGAACGACGAGATATGAAGCGCCGAGCCACCAATAATTGCTATTAACATCGTAAACCCCAGGTGCCTGCAGGCCATGATTGATTCGGTGAAGAAATCCCGCCCCCACCGTCACGCCACCGAACTTCACGTAGCCGTTTGCAACACCGCGCGTGTCTGTTTGAGAGCTACTGGGCAATGGTGACCCATTGCCGGCACCGCCGTAATTCCGGTCCACGGCCACCGCCACACCCCACGTTGCTGCTTCATATTTCAACATCGCGGATATTGCTTTGCAGGCGCGCCAGTCAGTGGGCGACTGCCCTGCACACCCCCCGATGGCAGCAGGCGCGACTGCGTCGCGGCCAAACGAAAAAGCCACACCGAACGAAAGCCCCGACGACGAAAAACTGTAGACGATCGAATTGTCCACGCGAGGGGCACCAGCCAGGTAAGGGTCGAGCAAGCCGGCGCTGTATATGTTGGGTGCCAACGTATCCCCAGGTATCCCCCAGAAAATCTGTGAATATTGGCGCCCAAGAGACAACGTCCCCCAGTGCCCTGAGAGCCCGACATAAGCTTGCCGGCCGAACAAACGCCCACTTTGGTTCAAGGTTCCCTGTTGAGGAGCGAATCCTGATTCCAGTACAAAAACAGCTTTCAACCCTCCGCCAAGATCCTCGTTGCCGCGGATTCCCCATCTTGACGGAAGCGTTCCCGTAAGCGTCGGCACCAGCGCTGCGCTCGACTTCTGTTTACCTATATTTGTCACATATTCAATGCCCGTGTCGATAATCCCGTATAACGTCACGCTTGACTGCGCCAAAGCCGTTCCCGAGATCAACATCGTCATCAATGTAAAAATGACCCTAACGAAATGGTCGGGAAAATTCGCCCATCGCCACCGCCATCCAAGCGTCCTCATTCGTTGTCTCCAAATATAGTTCCAGCTTCATGTAATATTTATAGTTTCTTAATATTGATAATTCGCATCACATAACAAATACGTATTCGATATCAATAATGGATTTCCAAATCATCCTGTAGCGTTCTGGCGGGAAGTTAACATGCGACGAGCAGTCATGTATGCGCAATCAGCGCCGATCCATATCTAATATCTGACACGATATCTATGCAGTCGATTCGCGCACCTATCTCGTATATTGTTATTTAAATATTCGATTAGTATTCCTAAGTTAATGAACGATTAGCGCATTGCCCTTTCAGAATCGGCTTAGGCGATCTCTGTCAGCGGAATGGAAGCGTCCGCTAGAGCTTCTGGGCGAGCTTCGAGTCCATTCATAACGAGCCTGCGTCCTTGAACGTAGTCCTTGACGGAATTGACGCAATCAAGCGCGACAACTCGTCCCTGCTTCAGGTACACCACCGCGAAGGATCCACTTGCGCGTTCACCACGTACTACAGCCAGATCGTGTCCGCTCGACAGACCCACCGTCTGTAACTTGAGATCATATTGATTCGACCAGAACCAAGGAATCGCGTTGTACTCCGTCTGTTTTCCCGCAATCGAGTTTGCAACGGCATTGGCCATGTCGACCGCGTTTTGCACTGACTCGAGACGAATGTCGGCATTGCCTGCAAACCGGCTCGCGTGTAAGGCGCAGTCACCGATCGCATAGACGTCAGGCAGCGATGTTCGACAGAACCCGTCTACTTTCACGCCGTTTCCACCTGCCGCGCCTGCTGCGAGTAGCGGCTCGACCGCCGGAACGATGCCGATTCCAACAACGACCATCTCCACCGGAAGTATCTCGTCGTCAACAAGACGCACTCCAGTAACACGTCCGCCATTACCGACAATAGACGCGACACCTGTGCCTAGACGTATCTCAACGCCGCGTGCCCGATGCTCCGACTCATAAAAGCGCGACAGCGGTTCACCGGCCACCCGCGCGAGAACCCGATCGAGCGCTTCGACGATGACAACTCGCTTACCCAGCTTCGTCAATGCCGCGGCGGCTTCGAGTCCGATATAGCCACCGCCGACCACTGCGACGCGCTCGACACGAGTTAGCTCACCCAGCATGCGGTCTATATCGGCACGCGTACGCACCGTGTGTACGCCGCCCAGATCGAAACCTTCGCAGCTCAGCTGCCGAGGGACACCCCCTGCCGCCCAGACCAAGGTGCGGTAACCGATTCGCGCACCGCAAGCAGTTCTCACCATATGCTCGTCGGGGTCGACAGCGACGACGCGCTGCCCGAGCAACATATTCACTCTTCGCTCGTCCCAGAAGTGTGGAGGGCGAAGCAGCAGTCTTTCAAACCCCTTCGCACCCAACAGGTACTCCTTTGAAAGCGGCGGACGTTCGTACGGCAACTCCGGTTCCGCGCCCAGAATGGCAATGGAATCCTTAACGTTCGCTTGTCGAAGCGCGATTGCGGTTTGTGCACCACCGTGGCCAGCGCCGACGATCAGAATGTCATAACATCTCATTTTTCCCTCTGCTGAGCAGCCTCGCCGAACCTGAGATCGTTGCGGCGATCCAGCTGGCGTCGCGACGTTCCGTATGGAAATTCGCGCTTCCCACGAACTTCAGTCCTCCGGGGCGACGGTTGCCCTCAGGCCATCAAGGTCGCTCGTCAACACGATTTGGCAGGACAGTCTCGAATGTTCGTTGCGATGAGTCGACGTATCGAGGAGAGCTGCCTCATCGTCAGACATGGGCGGCAGTCGATTTTCAAACGCTGGGTCGATATAGACGTGGCACGTGGCGCACGATAGACAACCGCCACATAATGCAAGAATTTCATCCATGCCCGATGCCCGAATCGCCTCCATGAGAGAGACGCCATCGGGCGACTCAACCGCAACTGCACGCCCCTGCCTGGTTCTCAACGTAAATTTCAAGACTGTGTCTCCTTCAGATCACACCACACGTGTGCGCTACTGCATCGGTCCCAGAAACGAGCCAAACTATAGCTCCCGTTGTCTGGAAACTGACTGGTCCATACGGCTTTGATTCTTTAGTCTGTCGGACAGCCGACCGACTACACAACGCCGCCATTGATTCATATATTGTTTGAAGTCCCGACATAGATGTTTCCGTCCGTCAACTCGACGGCAAATGTCTCGAGATGCATGATGCTGTCGCAGCCCACCGTCTCGCCGGTCGCTGTATTGAACCTTAGAAAGTGCCACGGACATACGACCTCGCCATCAACAACACGTCCGAACTTCAATGGCCCTTGCATATGTGGGCACCGGCTGTCGAACGCAACGATTTTGCCGCGCTCGGCTGCCCTAGCAAGGGCAATCGTGCGGCCGTTAATGCCGCGCGTAATGATCGACCCGTCATTCGGAATTTCGGTTTCGGCACAAGCGAGCACATACCCCTGTGAGACCAAATCTGTACCCTGCATCGTCAGCCTCCGATATGTGGTTGTTGAGACTTGTCGCGCACAAGCCCATAAGTCGCTGGATGTACTCCACCGCAGTGGGGGCATTTCCTCATTTGCTCCGTACCGTTGAATTCGGCGACCCAGACTTCGGCACTGTCGAGAAGACGATCGAACCCTCGCGGACCAATTGCGACCGACTGACGCCCTAGGGCAGTTCCGCAGCGGGGGCATGGGCAATCTATCTCCGCATGGGCGGGCTTGCCAATCGCGCCACCCACAGCGAGCATGGCGTATTGTCCATTTTGATTGGGCAGGTCCAGCCAGATCGCGTCGCAATCGAACGACAGCCAATAACCCATGACGTTCTCAATGGTGAATGCCGTCCCGGACGCGACCTTGTGCATCACGGCGCCCCCATCCTTGGAAGCGATGACGGCGACTCTATTTTGATGTCGCTCCAGAAATTGGAATTTCGGATCGCCTGGTGCGTTCGCACCAGTCCAGATTGCATACTGCCCCCGCTGCTGCCAACCTACGGTCGCGTCTGCGAGAAGTCGCGCAAACGACATATCCGGAGCCGGTATAGGCGAGGCTGAGGGAACGAAACCGCGGCTCACCATTGCAACCTCGCAGCCCTTTCTTCAGGTCGATCCGCAGGCTGCATGGCCGAATAGCCCAAAGGATTCTTGTGTCCGCAATCAGGGCAGATTTGATGCTTGGGGCTCGCATTGAATTCACGTACTGCCGCCAGCTCGGCGCCCCAGAATTTCCTAAAATCTTCGCCTGTCCTGCACTCGCGCATGAAGAGCAGCGTCAGGCACTTTTCGCAATACCAGGCAAAGCGATCAGTCTCCCGACCAGTCGGCTTACCCATGACAACGACGAGCCGACCCGGTTGGCTTTCTTCGGGAGGAAGCGTGATGATAATTTCATCTTTGTCATTGATGTGCCAGTACCCAAACACGTGCTGCGCGTGGTGCGGCGTACCGGCTCGCGTGACGTGAATGGAGAAGGGAGTGCGCGGCACTTCCACGACCCCGCTCGGCCCGATTTCAAAGTTCTTGCGTGTCTCCACGAGTCCGATCGGGCTCGATTTCCCCTGACCGATGTCTTGCAGCGATCGGTTTTCGACAAGACGAATCCCTACCACGTTGTCGCCAACCTCCTTGAATCCAAAAAATTGCTTGACCAACGTGTCTTGAAAGTAATTCCAGTCTCTCTCGATGGTCTCCAAGGGCTCGTCTACGTACAGGTCTGAATACATCACGTTGCACCTCCTCCTATGAGCTACGGCATTCGATCGGAAAACCATCATAGGCGAATAAGACAACCGCCTAATGGATGACCTCCCCAAACACAATCCGTCCCTGCTTGAATCTCCGTCTATAATTAGCCCTCTAATTATCTATGGTATGCATGCCTAATGTCATTGACAACACGGGTTTATACGGACCACGCGACGACACCGTGCCCCATCACTAGGGATCGATCGATCGGATAGGTCATTGCCGCAATGTCGGACGGCTGGTGCCGATAACGCACATCCAGTTCGGCATGTTGTTCGACCATGATCGTCAGAACCTGTGTCGGATGCCTAGCGTCGCGAGGACTTGGTTTGCCGACGATGATGGTGACACGGTAGCGATGTTTGCGACGGCTTGCCGCCCGGTCGAATCAGTTCCCGAGGCGTGCTGATAGACACCGACAAGATAGATATCAGTTCTCTTGGATAGGAAGTAGTCGACGCCCGACGTCAATTGATCGTACGCGGCATGGTTGGCTCCATACCCGTCAGTGTAGTTGTATGCAATTCCGGCGACCAAGAACGGCGTGATTCGGAATTTAATGTTGACTTCTGCGTTATGAAATTTTGCGGTGCCACCAGCACCGGAAGCGGGAAGTCCGGCTAGCGCGCCGATGTTCTTGAACTGCGTGTTGCTGTACGCAACACCGAGCGTCACGGCGTTCACCGTGTAAGAAAAGCCGACCGAGATGATCTGCAACGTGTCGGCAGAAGCATAGCCGGAATAGACTGTGCTGCCCGTCATATTAGACGCCGTTGCACTGGACGACGCGTTATTTCCGAAGTAGGAGAAGTTCGGGTCCTTGGCGTTCAAGTACGCAGCACCAACTTGAAGCGAGTCGCGAGAATAAGCGCCGCCAATCGACCAGATTCGATTGCGGCTGAAGTTTCCCGCTACTCCACCCAGACTGTAAAGGCCGCCAAACCTGAAGCCTGCGTATGTTTTGCTGGCAAACTTTATCGAGTTGTTGATCACATACGCCGGCAGGTTATTGTCAAGATTACCGGGGTGCGCCCCGTAGCGCGACGCCCATTGCGATGTTGAGGCAAACACGCTCGTGTAGTCGACGATGGAATCGTACTGACGACCGAGCGTCAATGTGCCCAGTCGCGACGACAATCCGACATAAGCTTGCCGCCCAAACAAGTCTCCTCCTTGAGCGAGCATACCGTTCGTGATAGTCATTCCACCTTCGAGGACAAAGAGCGCTTCGAGGTCTTCACCTAACTTCTCGACCCCACGCAGCCCCCAGCGATCTCCTTGCAGGTTTCCGCTCGCCAGCGAGTATTGCGCGCCACTAGCTCCAGCGGAAGACGACTTGTTGATGTACGTAAAACCTACGTCCGCGATCCCGTACAAAGTGACGGAGCTCTGCGCATATACCGATCCGGTGAAACTGCACAGCGATACGGCGACAATTCGTCTAGCTCTCAAGCTGCCTCCTCCTTTTGTGCGCTTCTCAGCTTGTATACGTATCTATGAACTCCAGCATCCTAAAGGACGACGATGAACGATATCTCTATAAGCAATCCGGCCTTGTTCAATTTCACTACAATTTTCTTTCCAATTTACTATCGTTCGGTTTCCTAATTTCACTGGCAGATCTGGTCCACATGAACCCCTTGAAAGAACATGCCATCTGACCTCCCGTCAGCCTTAGCTGACACCGATTTACATCCGCCTACAGCTAACGGAATAACGGTCTCCGCTGTGCGCCCTCTGCACTAGCGATTGCCATGTGCCTGGGACTAGAAAGGACGAAAACATAGATGCTTCTGTTCAACGAATACGCAGACATCGGCTACCGCTGCCCACTCGATCGCTCCTCATCGCGTTGTATGCTTGCTGCAACACCTAGGAAGACGATCGCCCCCGCTGCACTACATGAGATGACAGCAATCAGGGCCGCGCGAAGCGGTTGTGCGACATCAAACCGGGCCATGATGTCACTAAGAAAGCCGGGAGCGAATGGACCAACTGCTTGACCAATGACAACGGTCGTCGCTGATGCGACGGCGGCGGCAAGGCTGCGTAACGCAGGTGGCGCGACATTCTGGACAATCGCGAACGCAGGCCCCGCCACGAATCCGGCGACGAAAACATAAGCACCAAACCAAACGAAGGCTTGTTGTTCCGAAAGACCGCTTACGGAGAGTACCCCCATTGGTACGGCCGCGATGATTGCGCCTGCGGCGACGTGGGCCCGGTTCGCCGGGCGCTTGCGCGCCAAAATGTCAGCGAGCTTGCCCCCGAGCGCTACTCCGATCGCACCCGATGCGGCGGCGACCAAACCCATACGTAGCCCTACCTCACGAGCGGACAGGCCGTAATACCTCATCATGTAAGCCGGGAACCAATTGAGCAGCGCCTGACTGGCAAGAATCGACAGACCATAGCCGCATGCGGTGAGGAGGAGCACGGGCCGCGCCGCGACGATGCGCAGCGATGTGGTGAAACCTGGAAGGGCGTCCCGTACAGAGCTTCTGCGATGGTCATGGACATCGTGCAAGGTCAAAAAAAGAACCAGCGCCAGGATGATTCCCGGTATCCCTAGGATCAAGAACGTTTGGCGCCATCCGAGGATATGGACGGACAGCCCGCCGAGCACGAGGCTCAAGCCTGCGCCCACATGGACCCCGACGGCATAAACACCAAGAGCGGTTGCACGCTGTCGAGGCGGAAAATGGTCGGCCAGCAATGCTTGCGACGTGGAACTTGCGCCGCCTTCGCTCGCCCCAATGATGACTCGAGCGATGAAGATGTGAACGAAGGACCCCGCCAGCCCGCACACCGCGGTCGCGATACTCCAAAGGCAGAGGCATCCGGCAATCAGCCGGCTCTTTGACCAACTATCTGCGATCCTCGATAGGGGGATTGCTGCCAACGCGTAAAACAGGCCGAAGGCCAGTCCGGAAAGGAGTCCGATCTGCGTGTCGGACAGGTGAAGATCACGTCGAACAGGTTCGATCATGATCGCTATGAGTTGACGATCGATAAGGCTTACCGTGTAGGTGATCGTCAAGATCAACAGTACGAAATAGCGATAGCGTGACACCCGGCCGGCTGCCTCCGCCGCCCCGTCACTGGATTGAACCGTGCTCTCCGCGCCATTTCCAGCCTGAATCGCGCCCACTGGCGATCGTTGATTCACCATTGTCTCCCTCATTTTTTGCGATTCCGTGCCACATTCTGTAGCGGGGCCGCTTCCACAGCGGTGCGGCGCGAAGACATTCGAGCCGCTTTCATCGATTTGACGATTGATCGTTGCGCGACTTTTTGCGACGTTGCGTCAATTTCTCATCAGATGTCTTGCGGGATGTGAAGCAGCCGGGCGATGCAGGGTCGCCGTTCGGCGACCCTATCAAATTCGCGATACTGACCCTCTCCTATTCCATATAACCGTGTTCCCGATAGTAGCGTTCAGCACCGGGATGAAGCGGCGCGCCGACACCCTGCCACATCACATATGGATCGATCGGATAGGTCATTGCCGCAATGTCAGACGGCTGGTGGCGATAGCGCGCCTCAAGTTCGGCGCGTTGCTCAACCATGATCGAGGTAACCAGGTAGGCAAGTTCCTCGTCCATGTCCTCGCGCACCAAGATTGCCCAGTTCGACCAGTCCAGGCATGACACGTCTTCAGACGCCCGCAGATAGCCTTTGGGAAGAATCCCGGGCCGCAACCCATACTTTTGGGTGAGCGCTTCCAGCGCGGGCGCCTCGTACGACAGGAATCGCATCGGAACTTTTTCAACCAACTCGCGCCATTGCGGAACCACGATCGCCTCATTTATCACGGCATTCGCCTGCCCCTTCGTCACGAACGGTATGCAGATCCGAGGGAAATCATGTTCTACCCACTCGCCGCCCCACGCTTCAACCTCGATGCCATGCTCTTCCAGAACCCTATCGATTACCCACATCATCAGATTGTCGGGCGTACGAAAACCACTCGCAAGCTTGAGGGGGAACTTGCGATCGCGCAGGTCCTGGAAAGAGGTAATGCCAGTGTCTTCTCGAATCGCGAAGACAAGTCGATCGTTTTGGGGAAGCCAGCCCAACGACCGGATGACTGGTGCCGGGCCGTCATCTGCAAAGTAGTGGCTGCCAGCGATGGCCCATTCCGGTGTCAGGTTATATGGAGTCGTGATGGTGAGATCCACCTCCCCGCTCAAGAGCGCGCGAATGTTATCGCCGTACCCCGTTCCGGTCTTAATCCAGAACGTCGAACCTGGTTCGGACTGCCACCGCAGATGCGCCAGTATCCATCCCGCGATGGCATGAAAGTTCGCGTTGCCCCAGTCTGCCATGGCCTTGAAGTCGACCTTGGGACCGGTGACTTTCTTTCCTCCCTGCATTTGTCCCATTCCTGCAAATCCTCCTATGTAATGTTGGTAGAGGCGTTGGCCGTCTTGGGCTCGAATGACTGACCGTCGAACAAGGCACATTCATTCACACCTCGCCGACAGTATATACGTACTGTCAAAACTAACAAGCATCGCGAGCATTCGCGAACAAAGGCGTAACATTGCGCCCTCCACCGCGTCTCGGCGCCTCTTGACATGTGACAGCGCCCCAGCGAACATTCGGCCGCGTCAGCGCCGCGGACGCAAATACGTCCACCCATGTTCTGCGGACCGTACTCAAGCGAGCATGCGGTTCCGCTTTGCTAGTCCCCACCCACTCTATCGGAGGTGTAGCGAATGGCCCGTGACGAGAAGATTCTCCGTAGCGAGCGGAAAGAGGCCACACGTGAGCAGATTTTGATTGCAGCGACCGGGTTGCTCGCGCAACATGGCTACGCCGCGCTACGGGTCGCCGCTGTGGCACAAGAGGCTGGTATCTCCCTCGGTGGCTACCTCCATCACTTTGCGAGCAAGGAATCTCTCGTCGTCGCAGTGCTCGAGCGCCTGTCTACGCGCGTACTGGACTTGGCGAAGCGGGACGCCGCACAGGACACTGGCAAGGAAGATGTCCTTGTGATGATCGCGAACAGCGCGCAACGCTTCTATTCGACGCCTGAATTCCTCATTTACCTTGATATATTTCTGTCGACCCGCCGTCACACGTTCGTCGGCGACACGGCCATTACGCTTGCGGCGTCGCAGCGCACGGCAATTGAGGCGCTGTGGCTGCCTCATTTGACGGCGCGCGGCATCGACGCCGATGATGCCATTCTGATAATTCGTGCACTGTGGGGGTTGGCTCGGGGCCTCGCCATTTCTTCGTCTCGTGAAGACGTGAAGACGGGCTCATCCGCAACAATGACCTTAGTCATCGCCGCAATACGCGCATCGCATTTCCGTGAGAGCGTGTCCCGCAAAGATGTAGAACAGACGCGGGGCGTAGCCGGTGACGACAAAAATGCAACAAAGGCGGGCCGCCTCCCTCAGCCGAATGAGCGCCACGCCTCGCGCGCCCCCCGCGGCCGAAAGAATTGAACAGCGATCCAACATTACCGTAATCGACCGCGTGAGCTCTTCTGCTGATCATGGCGAAGCCGCAACAGCGGCAGTGACTGGCGGCAGCCCCGACACTGCTCAACTGGCAGTTTGTTTTTAACTTCGTGCTTGCAAAAGGTCCAGGGCAACGTCAACGATCATGTCCTGCTGTCCGCCGACCATTCTTCGGCGTCCCAATTCAACGAGAATATCGACAGTCTCGAGGTCATATCGTTTCGCGGCAGCCTCTGCATGACGCAGGAAGCTCGAATAAACGCCAGCATAGCCCGGCGCCAACGTCTCGCGGTCGACGCGCACGGGCCGATCCTGCAATGGGCGGACTATATCGTCAGCCGCATTCATAAGCGCCATCAGATCACAGTCATGGACCCACCCGAGACGCTCCGCGGCAGCAATGAAAACCTCCAGTGGTGCGTTGCCGGCACCGGCGCCCATACCGGCGAGGGACGCGTCGATACGATCGCACCCTTCTTCCACAGCGACGATCGAGTTCGCGACGCCGAGGCTCAGGTTGTGATGTGCGTGTATCCCTGTTTGCGTGCTTGGCTTCAGCACCTGCTTCAATGCGCGAAAACGCTCGCGTACCTCATTCATGCTGAGTGCGCCGCCAGAGTCAACCACGTAGACACACGTTGCGCCATACGACTCCATCTTCAACGCCTCCTGCGCCAATCGGTCGGGGCTCGCCATGTGACTCATCATCAGGAACCCGGCCGTGTCCATCCCGAGGGCGCGAGCCGTCTCGATGTGCTGACGCGATACGTCAGCCTCGGTACAGTGCGTGGCAATTCGCACGGTTCGGGCGCCGGCCGCAAACTCGTTGCGCAAATCGTGCACGGTACCGATACCCGGCAGCAACAGCGTCGCAACTCGGGCATGTTCCACGACATTGGCGACCGCCTCGATCCACTCGAGATCCGAGTGGGCGCCGAATCCGTAGTTGAAGCTTGATCCCGCTAACCCGTCGCCATGGGCTACCCCAATGGAATCGACGTGCGCGGCATCCAAGGCCTTGGCAATCTGCACCGCCTGGGCAACGCTGCACTGATGCCGCACAGCATGACTTCCGTCACGCAGAGTGACGTCCGAGACATATAGTTTCTTGTTCACGTTCACTCCGTCACCCGACAACGAGCGCCAACGCCTGCGATTCCGCACACGCCGCCGCCGCAGAGGTCATGATGTCAAGATTGCCGGCGTATTCCGGCAAATAGTGCGCCGCTCCCCGCACTTCCAGGAGCACGGTGGTCTTTAATCCACGGATAAGACCCGCTCCCGGCAGTGCAACCTCTGCTTGTTCGAATTGCACCTCTTGCTTGACGCGATAGCCGGGCACGTACCTCTGTACCTTCTCAACCATTGCGCCAATGCTGTCCGCCACCTGTCGCTCGTCCGCATGTTCGCTAAACGTGAACACCGTATCGCGCATCATCAGCGGCGGTTCTGCGGGGTTGAGTATAATGATCGCTTTACCACGTTCTGCGCCGCCCACGACCTCGATCGCGCGCGCCGTGGTTTCGGTAAATTCGTCGATGTTCGCGCGCGTTCCGGGTCCTGCGGAACGGCTGGCGATAGACGCAACGATCTCGCCATAGTGCACCCGCGTCACTTTCGATACGGCGGCTATGATCGGGATGGTCGCTTGGCCACCGCAAGTGACCATATTGATGTTCTTCGTGCCACGATGAGCCTCTCCATTGATGACCGGCACCACATAAGGTCCGATCGCCGCGGGCGTGAGGTCGATCATTTGTATGCCGGAATTCTCCAAGAGGCCCGCATGCTCACGATGCGCCGCTGCCGATGTCGCGTCGAACACGAGACCTATTTCCTTGAAGACGGGCATGCGCATCGGCGGTAGAGAAGGTGTTGACGGGGGCCGGAGTAAAGGCGGTTGTCGCGATGCGCGTTGATAGCTTTTTGACTATTGGCCCGGTTGTCGCGAACAGCGATCTGGTGGCCGTTGTGCCAAGCAACCTTGCCGCACTCGTCGCAGAGCACGTCGAACTTTAACTGCTCGCCCCGCCCGTACAATTTCCCCGCTTCGACGTGTCCATGGTGTGGCACCGGCGGTTCCACGGCGACCCTGCAGTGGGCTGGTTGCGGGAGACCTTTTTGCGGCTTTTCGGCGAATGAGTCTAGATGCCATTTTATCGATGGGCTACATCCATTGGGGACCAGCTTGCCCGGTCTTAGTCCATCGTCTTCCAATGCGTTTGAGTCGGGCTCTCGCCCGAGCGTAAGACTCGGCAAGTCGCGGCATGCCACTGGTCACCGATGCAAATGGACCACGAACGTTGACCCGAGCCGAGCGAATCGGTGCATGATGTAGCACAGCGACCTTAGTGACCCATCGCTGCCGCAAGTTGTCGCTCCAACGCTTCGTCCGCGCGTCGTGCGGCCTCTCGGTCTACGCGATCGGCCAATACCTCGCAGAGCTGTTTCAATTTACCAGCAGAAAGCCCGACGTTCATGCTGATTCGCATATGCGCTTGCAGCTGTGAATCGACCCCGGTCAGCGCGGCGAGCATGCTTACCGTCGCCAGCTCACGGCTCTGCCAATCGAGATTGTCGCGCTCGAAAATGTCGCCGAACAGATGAGTCTTCAGGAATCGGTCGATCGCCGGTGCGAAATCGAACAATGCGCCTTTCACCGGCCCGCCGGACAGCTTCGTCTGGTTCGCCGTGCCGGCATCAAGCAATGCGTCGCCCGTCGGCACCGGACGACCCGGCGCCTGACCTTCCGCATCGTGCAGTCCCGTCTGCTTGCGCGTCTCCACCACCTTCATCAGCGCACCGAGCGCATTGAGGCTGCGCGGAAAACCCGCGTAAGCATAGAGCTGCACCAGGATTTCCCGAACCTCGCTGATCGTCAGACCGGTGTCGAGCCCCTCGTTCAACGCAGCAGTGAGTTTGTCGATATCGCCTGCGGCGGCGAACGCCGCGATGGGCACGATAGTTTGTTCTCTGTCGGTCAGCGCTTCAGCCGCATTCGGAAGAGACGTTTGAGTGTTTGCCATGTCTTTGGATTCCTTCTGTGAAGTCGCCTGCGCCGGTACTGCTAGCAAGCCGACGGCTAGGACCAGTACCGTTGCGCGTAGAAATCTTTGAGCGGCCCCGTCGCGCCTAACGGCAAATCCGTCTCGCGAGAAAGCCGTTATAACGACGTCGAATGATGGAGGCCCCATATCTCTCTGCCCGAAGCGTCAAGCCCGTGCCGGCAATCGATCAAGAAACTTCTCGAGCGTGATCGGATATTGACGCACACGCACGCCAGTCGCGTTGTAGACGGCGTTGGCTACCGCCGGCGCGACGCCGGTGAGACCGAGTTCTCCGACGCCCTTTGCCTTGACCGGTGAGATGACCGGATCGACTTCGTCGATGAAAGCAACGTCGAGATGCGGTATGTCGGCATGAACCGGCACCTCGTAGCCCGCCAGGTCATGATTGATGAAAAGGCCGAGTCGCTTGTCGACCGCCATCTCCTCCATCAGCGCGGCGCCGATTCCCATCGTCATTCCGCCGATCACCTGGCTGCGTGCTGTCTTCGGATTGAGTATGCGGCCGGCCGCACAAACGGCCAGCATGCGGCGCACGCGGATCTCGCCGGTGAACGCGTTCACTCCGACTTCGGCGAAGTGGGCGCCGAACGTCTGAATCGCGTATTGCTTCGACAAGTCGCCGAACTCCATGCTTTCCTCGACAGCGATCGGTCCTTCGTCTGCCGCGCGCGCGAGCCGAACGCTTCTGCTACCGGATCGGATTTCGCCTGCGGCGAACTCGGCCTCGGCAATATCGAAACCGAGGCGCCGAGCAACCCTCTCACGCAGTTTCGTGCATGCGGCGTAGACGCCTGCGGTCACGGAGGCCGCGCCCTGCTGCCCTCCTGAACCGGGCGTCTCCGGAAAGCTCGAATCACCCAATCGGACGACGACCCGATCGACCGGTACGCCCATCATTTCGGCAGCGGTCTGCTGAACGATCGTATAGCTTCCGGTCCCGATGTCGGTCATGTCGGTTTCGACCGTGACGATCCCCCGGCTGTCGAGACGGACGCGGGCGCCGGCCTTGGCAATGGGCGCGCCGCGGATCGCTGCTGCCATGCCGAGACCGACGAGCCAATGACCGTCGCGAACCTGGCCGGGCCGCGCTTGTCGTGCGTTCCAGCCGAAACGTTCGGCGCCGCTGCGCAGGCACTCGACGAGCGGGCGCGACGAGAAAGGCCGATCCGGATGTTCGGGATCAACCTGCGTGTCGTTCCGGACGCGAAACTCGACAGGATCTATCCCAAGCTTCTCCGCCATCTCGTCTATGGCGATTTCGAGCGCCATCAGCCCCGGCGCTTCGCCGGGCGCCCGCATCGCGTTGCCCTCGGCCAGGTCGAGCGTCGCGAGTCGAACGCGCGTCAGCCGGTTCGGGCCAGCATAGAGCATCCGTGTGGACAACGTCGTGGGCTCGGTACGCCCGTCGGCGAGATTGCCCGACCAGCTTTCGTGGCCGATTGCGGTGAGCATTCCGTCGCGGGTCGCGCCCAGTCGGATCCGCTGAATCGTCTTCGGCCGGTGAATCGTGTTGTTGAACATGATCGGACGCTGGAACGCGATCTTGACCGGGCGCTGCACGATTCGCGCCGCGACCGCGGCGAGCGCGAGATCCGACTGAACAGTACCCTTGCCGCCGAATCCACCTCCGACGAACGACGAAATCAAGCGGACGTTTTCGCGCGGTATGCCGAGAATGGCGCCAAGGTCGCGCGTACCCCAGTTCATCTGCTGGATGGACGTCCAGCACGTGACGCGGTCGCCGTCCCATTTTGCGATCGACGCGTGCGGTTCCATCATTGCGTGAGCCTGGTCGGGAACCGTATAGGTCTCGTCGACCCGGACGTCAGCATCGGCGAACGCCTGCTCGAAGTCTCCGACACGCGTATCGGTCGGGCCGCCGAACGCCATCTGGCGCGCGACCGGCGCCGTCTGCATCTGATCCTCGAGGTCGAACTGGCCGTGGCTCCGCGCATATTGGACGCGAATCAGCGCGGATGCCGCGCGTGCCTGCTCGAAGGTCTCCGCGACGACGACGGCCACCGGCTGATGATAGTGGTCGACGTCCGGCGCCGCGAGCATCCGCTGCACATAGAATTTGCCGACGCCGAGCGCACCGGCATTTCGATATGTGACGACGGCAAGCACGCCCGGCGCTGCCTGCGCCCGCCGCGTGTCGATGGACGAGATCCGCCCCTTCGCAACGCCCGCGCCCAGGATGTAGCCGTAAGCGACGTTTGGCCCGATGTCGTGGTACTCGTACGCATAGGTTGCGGTCCCGGTTGTCTTCAACCGGGCTTCGTAGCGGTCGTGCGGCTGACCGACGACCGTCAGCCGATCGATGGGATTCTGCCCTGCAGGCGTGTCGAACTTCATGGATCAGCCCCTCGCTCGTTCCATCACATAGGCGAGCGTGCGCTCCACCAGCGGTATCTTGAACGTATTGTGCTGCGTCGGCTGCGCGTCTTTCATCAACTCGCTCGTGATGGCGGCAGCCCCGCGCGGCACCGCGGCGTCTGCGGATGCGATGCGCCACGGTTTCGGTGCGACACCGCCCAGCGCGACGCGGCCGCTGCCGTCCGGATGAACGATCGCGGCGACCGACACGAGCGCGAACGCGTATGAGGCCCGATCGCGGACTTTCTGATAAAGCTGACGGCCGCCGATCGGACGCGGCAGCGTCACGGCCGTGATGAGCTCGCCGGGCGCAAGCGCAGTCTCGACATGCGGCGTCGTGTCCGGCAATCGATGGAAATCGGCGATCGGGATGGTCCTCGCCCGTCCGTCGCCGCGAACGGTTTCCACCGATGCGTCGAGCGCACGCAGTGCAACGGCCATATCGCCCGGATACGTCGCGATGCAGCTGGCGCTCCCGCCGATTATCGCGAGTTGCCGCGTGTATCCGCCGATCGCCGCACAGCCAGAGCCGGGCGTGCGCTTGTTGCACGGCAGGTTCGAGTCGTAGAAGTACGGACAACGCGTGCGCTGGAGTAGGTTTCCGCCGGTCGTGGCCTTGTTGCGCAACTGTCCCGATGCGCCCGCAACTATCGCACGCACCAGTACCCCATAATCGCGTCGCACTCGAGGATGCGACGCAAGCGCCGTATTGGTCACGAGCGTGCCGATTCGCAGTCCGCCTTCCGGTGTGTCGTCGATATGGTCGAGCCCGATGTCCTGAATGTCGACGAGGTGAGTCGGCGTCTCGATCTCCAGTTTCATCAAGTCCAGCAGGTTTGTGCCGCCGGCGATGAACTTTGCTCCGTGGCGCTGCGCGACGATGCTCGCCGCTTCCGCAGCGCTTTTCGCCCTCTCGTAGGTAAACGCCTTCATGTGCGACTCCCCGCGAATTCGGCCATCGCATCGGCGATGTTCGAATATGCGCCGCAACGGCAGATGTTGCCGCTCATCCGTTCGCGCAACTCGGCACGCGTCGCTCCCGTGGGCGCCATCAGATCGTCCGTGACATGACTCGGCACTCCGGCCTTGATTTCGTCCAACACCGCAACGGCCGAACAGATCTGACCCGGCGTACAGTAGCCGCACTGATATCCGTCGTGCTTGATGAACGCGGCCTGCATCGGATGAAGTTCGGATGGCGTACCCAACCCCTCGATCGTTGTGATGTCATCGCCGTCATGCATCACCGCGAGGCTGAGGCACGCGTTGATCCGGACACCGTTCACGTGAACCGTGCATGCGCCGCACTGCCCGTGGTCGCAACCCTTCTTCGTGCCAGTCAGATGTAGGTGTTCCCGCAACGCGTCGAGCAACGTGGTCCGGGGATCGACGTCGATCCGTCGATCGCTTCCATTGACCTTGAGGACGACGCCCATTGTGTTCGTCATCGCCGACGGCAACTCGCCCGGCTCCGCATCCGCACCCGGCGCCTGCGCATTTGCGCCGTCGGGGAGGAAAGGCGCGACGGCGGAGACAGCGCCGACGATCAGCAGATGTCGCCTCTTCGCATTCAGTTGTTCAGAATCGTCCATATGTCTTCATTCCTCTCGTTGGAGTAAGCGCATGGCGGTTGAACGGCCGCGACCATTTCCGCTTCACGGCTTACCATGCATACGCTTCGGGCGCGGCGCCGCCGGGACCTGGCCAGATTTCGTCGAGGCAGCGAAGTGTGTCGTCGGACAGTGCGATATCGAGCGCCCGCAATGCAGATCTCGCCTGCTCCACGGTTCGCGGCCCTACGATCGGTGCGGTCACAGCCGGGCGATGGAGCAGCCACGCTAGCGCGACATCTGCGGGGCGCTCGCCAAGGTCCTCGCACAGCGATTCCCACGCTTCCAACTGTTGCCGGTGGCATGCAATCTTGCGTGACATCTCGGGCGTGGCGCGCCGCCCCTCAAGCGCCCCGTGCAATACGCCGCCCAGCAGCCCGCCGCCCAATGGACTCCACGGAATGAAGCCCAGCCCATGGTGGCGACACGACGGGATCAGTTCGAGTTCGACGGTTCGCGCGGACAGGTTGTAGAGACTCTGTTCGGCGATGAGTCCCATGAACTGACGCGAACGGGCCGCGGCCTGCGCGGTCGCAACGTCCCAGCCGGCGAAATTGCAGCTGCCGACATAAAGCACCTTGCCCTGCTGGACCAGCAGTTCCATCGCCTGCCAGATTTCCTCCCAGGGCGTCGATCGGTCGACGTGGTGCATCTGGTAGAGGTCGATATGATCGACCTTCAGCCGCTTCAGGCTGTCTTCGCAGGCGCGGCGGATATGGTAGGCCGACAGGCGCCTGTCGTTCGGCCCAGTGCCCATCGGCTGATAGACCTTGGTCGCAAGGACGACGCGGTCACGGCGGCCGCCTTGAGCGATCCAGCGTCCAATGATCTCCTCGGATATGCCGAAGCCTTTTTCAAGGTCGGGTGACTGTGGGCCGCCGTACACGTCGGCCGTGTCGATGAAGTTGATGCCTGAATCCAGCGCGAGGTCGAGAATGTTAAAGCTCGTGGATTCGTCCACGACATCGCCTAGATTCATGGTGCCAAGACAGAGACGACTGACTTTCAGGCCCGAGCGTCCGAGGTGTACGTATTGCATTCTGATGCTGACGATGTGGGTTGCAGATTCTGGTTTGCGGGCCTGACATCGCGCATCCGAGCGTTCTTCCCCCGGGTTTGCAGCGATGTGCCACAACGGTGACTCTAGCGGGAAGGATGCTGTTCGAAACCCACCGTTGGTTTGATGGGGCTGTGAATGGCGCTCAACAATAGGCGGCCGACCTCAAACCGGCGACGCATTCATCGCGGTCGCTGCGGTTTTGTGAATGATGTTCATCGGTCCATCAAGCGAACGCCGGCTAAACATGCCGCCACCATTTCGCTAGATTCGATGCCAACTGGAGCGCACGATGCGGTAACCGATCGGCGCTGACCGCTCGCCACTCGATGGAAATGCCCGTGACACCACCGCAATATCGCTCGGCAACGGCCGACCGCTCTTTGTTCTCGCTGATAAGTTGCGTATTCGCCGTGTTTCTGGTCACTGGTGCGGCGCTGCCCGCCTTGCCGCTGCGCATCCACCACGATCTCGGCTTTGGAACCTTTACGGTCGGTCTGGTTTCCGGCGCCCAGTTCGCGTCATCGCTGGTCTCCCGCCTGTGGTCCGGCGCGATTGCAGACCGGCGGGGACCGAAGTTCGCCGTTTCCGCAGGGCTTGGGTTGACCATGGCGGCGGGACTCCTGTACCTGTTGTCCCTCACGTTCTCGGGCAAGCCGACACTGTCCATCGTGATCCTGTTTATGGGTCGTGCGCTGCTCGGTGGCGGCGAGAGCTTCATCATGACTGGGTCACAAAGCTGGTGCCTCGCGCTTGCCGGTCCGGGCAACGTCGGCAAAATGATCGCGTGGATCGGAACCTCAATGTTCGTTGCACTGGCCGCTGGTGCACCGCTCGGCAGTTTTCTGTTCGAAAAATTCGGGTTTGCTTCGATCGGCCTCGCCACCTCCGCTGGCGCAGTCGTGACGCTAGTCCTGATCAGTCGGCTTCCGGATGCCAGAACGCGGTCCGAAAAGGGGGGAATCGCCAGGAAAGTGCTGAAAGCCGTCTGGCTGCCGGGGCTGGGCATGGCTTTTCCCGGTCTTGGCTACGGCATCATGACCGCTTTTTCAGTGCTGCTGTTTGTTCAACGCAGCTGGCAACCGGCGTGGCTGTCGTTTACCTCATTCGCCGCAGCACTGATGGTTGCACGCGTGTTTTTCGGCGCATTGCCCGATCGGCTCGGCGGTACACGCACTGCCGTTATCTTCGTCACCGTCTACAGCGCCGGCATGGTGCTCGTCTGGGCCGCGCCGGCTGCATGGCTCGCCTTTGCAGGGACGGCGCTGGCGGGATTCGGCTACGCGCTCATCTATCCAGGCTTCGGCATGGAGGCTGTAGCAAGGGCGCCAACGGGCGCCAGAGGTCTGGCCATAGGCATCTACACTGCGTTTATCGATCTCGCGCTCGGCGTCTTTGCGCCTCTGCTCGGCCTCGTCGCCGATGTAACGGGGCTCGGCGCCATCTTTCTGTTCAGCGCGATTCTCGCCCTGTGCGCCCTGCCCATCGCGATCAAACTTCGTGCGTCTACTGGAGCCGCTCGAGACGCGCATTCCATATGACAGGCGAGCACCGCGTTACCTCTTTGACGTGCAGGTCTGACCCGCTTCCTGTCTGGGTCGACATCAGAGTTATATGACAGCGGATCGTCGTTGTCCGAAATCTCGCTTATCCGGAAAAACACATGCAATACGTCAATCTCGGCCAGACCGGCCTCAAGGTCTCACGCCTTTGTCTGGGCTGCATGAGCTACGGGGAACCCGCCCGTCTGCCCCAGCCCTGGTCGTTGGATGAAGCGGCGTCTCGCCCGTTTTTTAGTCAGGCACTCGACGCAGGTATCAACTTCTTCGACACGGCGAACATCTATTCGGGAGGCAGTTCCGAGGAAATTACCGGGCGCGCGCTTCGCGACATGGCGCGACGCGACGAAATCGTGGTCGCGACTAAGGCATTCTTTCCGTGGAGAAATTCGCCCAATACCGGCTTTCTTTCACGCAAGGCGCTGTTCCAATCGATCGACGACAGCCTGAAGCGACTCGGCATGGACTACGTCGATCTGTACCAGATCCATCGCTTCGATCCTGGCACGCCGGTCGAGGAGACGATGGAAGCCTTACACGACATCGTCAAAGCCGGAAAAGCGCGCTACCTCGGCGCTTCGTCAATGCAAGCATGGCGTTTCGCGAAGATGCAGCATGCTGCGGAGCGAAACGGCTGGACGCGTTTCATCTCCATGCAACCGCATTACAACCTGCTCTATCGCGAAGAGGAGCGCGAGATGCTGCCCCTTTGCATCGATCAGGGCGTCGGCGTCATTCCATGGAGTCCGCTTGCACGCGGCAGGTTGACGCGCGACTGGAGCGAACACACCAACCGTACAAAGAACGATGCGTTCGCCCTCCAGATGTACCTGAAGACGGAGGCGCAGGACCGGAAGGTGATCGAAGCGGTGACAAGGCTTGCCAAAGATCACGGCGTTCCACGGGCGCACGTCGCGCTCGCGTGGCTGCTGGCGAAGCCCGGCGTTACCGCTCCAATCATCGGAGCGACGAAGCCGGAGCATCTGGCAACGGCAATCCGGGCGCTCGGCTTCTCGCTGACCTCCGATGAAATCGACGCACTGGAGGCACCTTATGTGCCTCATCCAGTCGACGGGATTGTTCCGCCACTTCCCGATGGTCCGCCGACCCTCACTCCGCCACGCGACTGAGCGCGAAAGCCATCGAATTCGAAAATCGTCCACGAGAAAATACAACATGAATCCAGTCTATGACTTTAAAGGTCAGGTAGCTTTTGTCACAGGAGCTGCGATGGGCATGGGCCTCGCCGCAGCCCGTGCATTTGCGCAAAGCGGAGCCTCCGTGGTCCTGGCCGATCGCGATAATGATCTCGCCGTGCGCGAAGCACGAAAGATCGTCGACGAAGGCGGCATTGCGACAGGCGTCGCGTGCGACGTCACCGACGAAGCCCAGGTCGCTGCTGCGGTTGACCGGGCCGTCGCGGAATATGGCCGGCTCGACATGGCATTCAACAACGCCGGCATCCAGGTACCGCCCAGCGATGCGGCAGACGAGCCAGTCGATCATTTCCGGCGCGTGGTGGCGGTCAACCAGTTCGGCGTCTGGGCAAGCATGAAGCACGAACTGCGCGTGATGCGCGCCCAGGGATCCGGCGCGATCGTCAACAACTCCTCGCTCGGCGGGTTGGTAGGCCTGCCCGAACGTGCTGCCTATCACGGAACCAAGCATGCGGTGCTGGGCATGACGAAGAGCGCTGCTGTCGAATATGCGTCTCGCGGCATACGCATCAACGCCGTTTGTCCCGGCACCATCGATACGCCGATGGTTCAGGACATGCTGACGCGGCAAGCCGATGCCATGGAGGCGATACTGAAGGAACAGTCCATAGGTCGCCTTGGACGAGCAGATGAAGTGGCCGCCGCCGTGCTGTGGCTGTGCAGTCCCGGCGCGAGTTTCGTCGTGGGCGTCGGCTTGCCGGTCGATGGCGGATTTACAGCCCACTGAGCCACTGAAGCCAACTGCCGATGCCATCATCATAGGCCAAGCGGTCGAAGCTCCCGCACCAGTTCGATCAACAGACGAAGGCCCGTCGGAACCTGACGCCGGCTCGAGTAATAGATATGGAAACCGGGCTCGCAAGGGGCCCAGTCCGACAGGACGATATGCAGTCGGCCTTCGTTGACGTAGGGTGCGACAAGCGGTTCGGGAAAGTACATGAGCCCTGCTCCGCCCAGCACGGCAATCAGGCCCGTTTCCGCATGGTCGACGATGATGGAAGATGGAACGGTTACAGAGAGCTTCTCATCGGCCCGTTCGAACTCCCAACGATAGATCCGGTCATCGCCAAGCCGATTGCTCACGCAACGATGATGCAGGAGATCGTTGGGATGGACAGGCGCACCGAATCGATCGATATATGCCGGCGCGCCTGCCACAACCCAACGAATATCAGCGGATAGCCGCTGGGCAATCATGTCTTCCGGCACAGTACCGCCATACCGGATACCTGCGTCAAACCCACCCTCCGTCACGTCGACCATCCGGTTGCTCGCAACGATGTCAAGTTCCACGCCGGGAAACCGCTCGACAAACGTGGGCAGCACGGGAGCGACGAGGAGCGTTGCGGCTTCGACGGCAACGTTCAAACGGATGCGACCTGCCGGTGCATCGCGGAAGCGATTCAACGTCTCCATCGCACTGTCTATCGCCTCGAATGGCTGTCCGATCGATGTCGCGAGCGCGTCGCCGGCCGCCGTCAACGTCACGCTTTTCGTCGTACGGTTCAGCAGACGAACCCCGAGCCGGTTTTCGAGCGACTTCAGCGCATGGCTGAGCGCGGAAGCACTGACGCCCAGCTCGATCGCCGCACGACTGAAACTTCTGTGTCGGGCAATGGCGAGAAAATAGATTAGATCGGCGATGTCGGTTCGATTGGTTTGCATCACTGGAAAGTCCCTCGGACATTGATGATCCTGTTGCAGGTAGGTATGAACGACAACCTCCTCTTGTCGTCAGCGGCGCACGGATATTCCATAGTACTTTCCCTTACATGGATCGATGTGGACAACGACGCCCAACGCAAAATCACGTAGCCGCAGATGTCTGCGTTGTGCAAGCGTCTTCTGCTGCACTAACCGACTCATGAGTTGGAACGCGTCGTCGCTTTCTCGCAGCTTAGTTTCATTGGTTGAAACTTCGTTCAATGAATTGATTCCGGCTTCGAGACAAGCATAACCTCCGCCTATCGCGGCCGGCCGCTTGCGGTCTCGCCCAGCCAGGGAAGACACCTCGCATTAGTCGACCCGTCGCGCGAAAGTCCCCTCGCTCGAGGCCGCATCGTTCTCTCCAGACGGTCAGTGATATGCGGCGCCGCTGCAACTCGGTGAACATTACCTACAGCATTCTTTTCATGAAGAAAAAAGAACGAATCCCGTCGTCCCGGAGATTGGCGGACGCGAATCCGGAAGCCATGCAGCACTACAAGAGGATGCGCGTCGCGGTCTCGGCGTCCACCGCTGTCGACGGCGGCCTTCGTGAAGCCGTGCTCGCGGCGCAGCTTGCCGTCTTGGGGCATGAGTTCCCCTTCAAGATTCATGCGCGTCGCGCAATGGAACAAGGCCTAACTGTAGAAGCGCTGCGCGCGCTGCTGATGGCCGGGCTCGGCGTGACCCTTGTCGCGAGCGAGGTCGGGTGTGCCCTCTCGTGGCTGGAGGAAGCCGCTATCGAAGCGTGATGCGCCGTCGTTCCTCCAACTCCGGATCACACATGTGTGTTGGACACTAGTTCCGATCAGTGGCACTGATTCCGTTGGATTGACGGTTCTCCGCACGACGGATAGATTCGGAAGCGCGTGCTCCTGTCCGGCCATACAGCGATGGTCGTGGAAGTCCTGGCTCCTGACGCCTGCGACAGTGAGACCGTGCGCATGTCC
Organism: Burkholderia sp. KCJ3K979; assembly: GCF_016759955.1. Classification (NCBI taxonomy): domain Bacteria; kingdom Pseudomonadati; phylum Pseudomonadota; class Betaproteobacteria; order Burkholderiales; family Burkholderiaceae; genus Burkholderia; species Burkholderia sp. KCJ3K979. The sequence goes on along the minus strand of NZ_JACFYV010000001.1, from coordinate 104,299 downwards.
ATTACGGAATGGCATCGCGTCCATGCACCTACTACAAGACATTGGAGACAGATGATGCGAAAGCAGTTGTTTGCGCTTGCCGCGCTTGGCAGTTTCAGTTTGTCCGTCTATGCCCAGAACATTGTGACCTTGTACGGGGTCATTGACGAAGGTATCAACTACAACAGCAACGCGGGCGGACAGCGTCTTTACAATCTTTCGAGCGGTGTCCTGCAAGGGAGCCGATGGGGACTCAAGGGCCGTGAAGACCTCGGCGGCGGAATGAGCGCCCTTTTCGTACTTGAAAGCGGCTTCGACGTTAATAATGGCAAGATGGGTCAAGGGGGCCTGCTATTCGGTCGACAAGCGTATGTCGGCCTCGGCAGCCGATATGGAACCTTGACGCTTGGCCGTCAATACGACATGGTCGTCGACAATCTCGGCCAGTTTATAGTCGGCGATCAATGGGGCGGCTACATGGCCGCGCATCCGGCCGATCTCGACAACTTCAACAACACGTACCGCGTCAACAACGAAATCAAATACACGAGCCAGCCAATCGCCGGACTCACATTCGGAGGCACCTACTCGCTCGGCGGTGTCGCGGGCAACGTCAGCCGCAATCAGATCTGGTCTCTTGGCGCCAACTACGCGAACGGCCCACTTCTGGCGGGCGTTGGATACCTGAATGTCCGCAATCCCAACACCTCGTTCTATGGAGGCGGAGGTACGCAGGCGGCCACGACTGGCGGAGTGCCGGGATCCAACCTGGGTTCGTCGCCGGTCATCTCTGGATACGCATCGGCTCATACGTTACAGGTGATCGGTGCAGGTGCCGCCTATACGTTCGGGGCTGCCACAGTTGGGGCGACATACTCGAACACCCGGTTTATGAGTCTTGGCGACAGGACCAGCGGTCCTGTACCAGCCGGTGGCATCGCTGGCACCGCGGCCTTCAACAACGCCGAAGTAAACTTTAAGTATCAGTTCACCCCCGCTCTCGTTGCAGGCGTCGCGTACGACTACACTCACAACAGCGGCGCCGCGGGTCAAAGCTCAGCAACATATCATCAGGGATCGGCCGGCATGGATTATTTTCTGTCGAAGCGGACCGATGTTTACACTGTCGCAACGTTCCAGCACGCGCATGGCACAGACTCCACCGGCAAAAGTGCTGTGGCCTCGATCAACCAGTTGACGCCATCGACGTCAGACCGTCAATTGGCGATCCGCATTGGCATTCGGCACAAGTTTTAACCGTCACTGTCGCGGCGCCGGTGAGCCCCGGCGCCGTCTGATGCTGAAGCAGCAGTTCGCCAAACGAACAGATGACGGCCACACGCCGGCGTCGCCGCGTTCGTCAAGCCGTCAGGATTCCCGGTAGTTCCGGTAGGTCTCCAGGTATTCGGCGATTCCGCGTTCGATCTGGAACTGTGGTGCCCAGCCCAGTAGATCCTTTGCCATTCCGATGTCGAGTGGCACCCGCGATTTGAGGTTTTCTTCCTCTAGCGGCGTCAAGATATCCCCGACTTCGATCCCGGCGCCAGGCACCATATCCCGCACAATGCGTGCGATCTCAGCCGGCGACACCAGGTTCCCCGCTGCAATATTGATGACGTGCGACTGGCCGGGCTGCGTGCCCTCGACGTGGACCGCTGCGGCAACTGCCCGGCCTACGTCCAGCACATGAGTCAGATCTCGCTTCATTCGCCCCCCAGTCGCGAATGTCGTCTTGAGTCCGTCGACTGCATTCTCGATCATCGGTTTGATATAGAGCGGTGTCCGCATGCCAAAACCGTATACGGCAGCAACACGAAGCGCCCGGAAATCCATGCCGTGAAATTGGCCGTAAGACATTCCGATTGCCTCGGAAATCATCTTCGAAGTGCCGTAGTGAGCTGAGGGATTCGCACGCACTATCGAAAACGCGGGATCGGTTTCTTTCTGCACGGACCCGACTCCGGCATGACATGCAGTGTTGCTTGAAATCAGAACGACTTTCCGGACATCGAACGCACGCGCAACTTCGCAGACGTTCACGAAGCCCATCACGTTGGTCTGGTAGAAACCGCTCGGGTCTTCGAGCGAAGGCTCAAACCCTACACGCGCCGCCGCGTGCACAATGACGTCCGGCCTGATGCTACTGCACGCCGAAGACAGCGAAGCGAAGTCTGCGATCTCGCCGTAAATCAGCGCATCTGGCAAACCCTTGGCGACCCACGCGAGATCGGCTGAAACCTGCGCCCGGTCATACGCATAGACCTCGTTCCCCGCTTGCGTCAGGGCGTCGAAAATGTATGCGCCGAGAAAGCCTGCACCGCCAGTAACAAGAATTTTCAAAATCCGTTCCTCATGATTGTTGCAACCGGGATATGAGCGCATCGTGTTTCCTCACGCTGTCCCCGCACTCCTGATTATGACAATCAAAACGCCTTCCAGCGAAGTTTCATTGCTCGAAACCAATTCTGAAAACGTTGACCATGTCAGAAAATCGGAATAGATTTGGTTCTACTGGTCGAGGGAAGTGAATTCACCGCGACCACAAGAACGGATATGAAAATCTCGGAGACAAACGATGGCAAGTCCAGCATCGCCAACGACGCGGCAGAAACGCCTCATCATCGCATCCACGTTCATCGGGTCGACGATCGAATGGTATGACTTTTTCATCTTCGGCACGGTTTCGGCCCTGTTTCTGAACAAGCTCTTCTTCCCCGCTGTCGATCCTACGATGGGAACGATTTTCGGTTTCATGACGTTCGCTACTGCATGGCTTGTACGCCCCATTGGAGGAGTAATTGCAGGACATCTGGGTGACAAGATCGGTCGCAAGACGACATTGCTGTGGAGTTTCATCATCATGGGGGCGGCGACGACCCTGATCGGGCTGTTGCCGACGTATGAAAGCGCAGGCTACGTCGGTGCCATCCTGCTCGTGCTGCTGCGGATCGTGCAGGGTCTGTCGGCCGGAGCCGAATACGGTGGTGCGATCGTGGCGGTCGTCGAGCACGCTGACGAGAAGCGTCGCGGCCTCTTCGGCAGTGTCCCGCAGAGCGCGGCGTTTTTTGGTCTGCTGCTCGGCAATCTTACGTTTCTAGCCATGACGACACTCGACAAGCAGGCGCTGATGGCATGGGGCTGGCGCGTTCCGTTCATTCTGAGTGCCGCCATGCTGCTGGTTGGTATCTACATTCGTAACCGGGTGGCCGAGTCTCCCGCATTTATGAAGGCAAAAGCGTCTGGCAACATCGAAAAATTCCCGGTGATGACCGTACTGCGAGAGTATCCGCGTCAACTGCTCGGCGTCCTGTTCGCGCAGGCAGCGCCAAACACGTTTTTCTACACCTGTGCTGTCGCCATGGTCTCGTACGCGGTCTTCAAGCTCAAAATGGCCCAGGCCGATATGCTCATCGCAGTATCCATTGGTGCAGCGGTCGAGATGGTGATGATCCCGATCTACGGCATCCTGTCCGATGCGATCGGTCGCCGAAAAGTCTTCGTCTGGGGCATCGTTGCGCTTCTCGCGGGCGCTATCCCGTTCTGTCTCGCAGTGGAAGCACACTCCTACGCCGGCATGGTTGCCGGCTACATCTGGGTTCTTGGCGTCGGTCATGCAGCATGTCACAGCTCCCAGGCGTCGCTGTTTTCTGACATGTTTCCCACCTCGGTACGGTACACGGGCATCTCGGCCGGTTACCAGATGTCTGGCGCCATCTTCGGAGGTCCGTTGCCGATCATTGCAACTGCGCTTATCGCTTACCAGCACGGAGGAATCCGGGTCTTTTTCGGGTACACCATGCTCATTGGCATAGTTAGTCTGATCGCTATCATGGCAAGCAAACCGCACTACTCGCTGGTGGGAAAAATCGAGGTCCAGCCGCTCAAAAATCGACAGATCAACACGTCGCATTAACGTGTCCGGATGTCAAGATCGCAGCTAGTGACGGACCGTAAACCGGCTCTATACGCTCGGGGCAACCGTACGTCACGGTTGCCCTTTTCACATCCAAACCATCTCATATCACGCATGCCTGACGAATCGATTGAAGCTGTACTCAAGGCGCACCCGACAGTACGAAGTGACTGGCTGGCATTGCGCTCGGAAGAGATTCTCGAACCCGAACTGGTGATTGTAGATCCCCACCACCACCTGTGGGATCACCCCGGTGATCAATACCTGGCAAGCGAAGCCATCGCTGACTTTTCGTCGGGTCACAACGTCATCTCGACCGTACACGTACAGTGCAGAAGCATGTATCGCGAGCACGGTCCGGAATCGCTAAAACCGGTTGGAGAGACGGAGTTCGTCCGGCAACTCGCAGCGGGAACAAGTAGATCGGACACGTCGCTTCAGATCTGCGCTGGAATCGTAGGCACCGCGGATCTGCTGCTTGGTGACGACATCCAGTTGGTGCTCGAAGCACATATTGAGGCTGGCGCTGGCCAGTTCCGGGGAATACGCCCGACGGTCGTATGGCATGAGAGCCGCGAAATCTTGCCAGTCGCCAACCCTAAAGGCGTACTGAGGGCAACACCAGCGCGCGCGGCTGTCTCCCACATCCAGAAAATGGGGATGACGCTAGACTTATGGGCTTTCTTCACGCAACTCCGAGATGTGGCTCAGGTTTGCCGTGACCACTCCGATTTAACCGTGGTCATCAATCATACGGGTGGTCCGCTGGGTATCGGCCCGTACAAGGACAAGCGGGCGGAGGTCTTCGCGGAATGGCGCTCGCGAGTCGAGGAACTCGCCGCTCTCCCAAACACGGTAATGAAGCTAGGCGGCCTCGCCATGCGATATGCCGGGTTTGGATTCAACGAACGTACATTGCCACCGTCGTCCGACGATCTGGCTGCGGCATGGAAGCCTTACATGCGTCTTTGCATTGAACTCTTTGGTCCCGAGCGCTGCATGTTTGAGAGCAACTTCCCGGTTGACAAGGCTATGTGCAGCTACAGTGCTCTCTGGAACGCCTACAAGAAAATCGCTGCCGATCTCACCGCCGCCGAACGCCGGAATCTGTTCTCAGATACCGCAGCACGAATTTATCGTCTTGATCTGCCCCAGCTTCCCGTATCCATCGCAAAGTCCTAACAGCCGTCAGCACGCTGGACGAACCGAACAGCGTGCCAAGCGAGCTCAGTGCCTAGGCGCTGACCTTGGGGCGACCCTCATCCTGACTACACATGGACGGATGAGGAAACCGGCGACATTGTTGTCAACATCGAATAAAAACCGGCGGACTCGCGCCGGCAAACCGTGGGCTTTGCGCCGCCTCTCTATAAGCTGCTGCAGGAACTACCCACTGTGGACGCGCCGATCTCTGATCTGACTCGGGCTCTCGGCGCAATGAAACTTAACTTATCCTGCTGAGCTCGCGAACCCGAGCATCGCCTTCACCTCGAGATATTCTTCAAGTCCGAAGATCCCCATTTCGCGACCATTGCCGGACTGCTTGTAGCCACCCATGGGCGCCACGTTATTTGATGGCGCACCGTTGAGAAAAATGCGGCCGGCCTGCATGCGTTCAGCGACCTGGCGAGCCTTCTCCACGTTCGACGAGAAGATATATCCGCCCAGCCCGTAGCGGGTTCCGTTGGCAATTTCGACAGCATCATCGATATCGCGATATGTGATGACGGAAAGGACGGGGCCGAAAATTTCCTCCTGTGCAATCGTCATGTCTCGGCGTACGTCCGAGAATACCGTTGGGCGAATGAAGAATCCTTTTTTTAGACCCTCTGGGCGACCTGGACCTCCCGTGACCACCTTCGCGCCTTCTTCGATACCGCGCTCGATAAAGTGCTGAACCCGTTCGAACTGGGCCCGATTGACAACAGGTCCAATAGTGGTTTCGGGATTCTTTGGGTCGCCTACCTTCACCGACTGCGCTTCCTTCCGGATCAGCGCAATCAGTTCGTCTGCCTGGCTTTCCGACACAAGCATGCGGGTTGGCGAATGGCAGGACTGACCGGTATTCGAGAAGCCTCGAGAAACATTGAATCGCGCAGCAGCGGCAAGATCCGCATCGGGCAGAATGATGTTTGCGGACTTCCCACCCAGCTCTTGGCATACACGTTTCACGGTGCCGGCCGCAGCCTGAGCCACCATCACGCCGGCGCGCGTGGACCCGGTGAAGGAGACCATATCGATGCCGGGATGGCGTGAGACCGCCTCGCCAACGGTCGGACCATCCCCGTTCACCAGATTGAACACTCCCGGTGGCACTCCTGCGGCGTCAAGCGCCTCTGCGAGCACGACAGCACTGAGGGGAGTAAATTCGCTCGGCTTTGCAACGACCGTACAGCCAGCTGCGAATGCCGATGCCAGCTTCTGGCACATCAACTGCAAAGGCCAATTCCACGCGGAGATGAGCCCGCAGACCCCGATGGGCTCGCGGCGAACTATGTTGTCGCCGAGCATATGCTCGAAAGAGTAGTCGCGCAGCGTAACGATCGCCTGACGGAATGCCTGAACCGCGGTGCCCGTCTGCCCCTTCAAGCTGCTGGGTGCACCCATCTCTTCGGTCACCGCATCCATCAGGTCTGACTCCCGCTTCAGCAGTGACTCAACGATGCTGCTCAGGATTTCCATCCGCCATTCTTTCTTCAATTGCGAGAAGGATGCGAATGCTCGCCGGGCTGCAACAACGGCCCTGTCGACATCCTCGGCACTTCCGAGCGTAACGTGCCCGTATCCTTCTTCAGTTGCGGGATTGATCAGTTCGAAGAGGCCCTTACCTGCAGGTTCCGTCCATTTTCCGTCGATGTAAAACCGGTCAAGCTTTTTCATGATCTCTCGATTCCTAGAAAAGATTCCATCCCGTAGAGGCGGCCGAGCTCATCGATCTGCGCCCCCGGTCCCAAAATTCGCGTTCCTGCCTCCAGCACGGTCCTTACAATATTGAGCAGAGGTATAGAAGCCCCGGTCGCACGACCCAAGCGAGCGATCAACTGTTGATCTTTCGCCACCGTTCTCAGGCTTGCGTCGGCGGTAGGAGCACCTGTCTCGATGGATCGTAAGATCCGGTCCAGCGCGCCGGAGGCGCTCGCGCCCGTCGACAGGGCGGCGCGCAATGTGTCGAATTGCATGCCAAAAGCTGCTGCGACCGACAAGACCTCGTAAATGATCAGCCGGTTTCCCGCACCAAGTGAATTTTTCACAAGCTTGATTGCCTGCCCGGAGCCAGGTACTCCGAAATACACGACCTTTCCTCCCATCGCTTCGAGTACCGGCCTCACACGGGAAAACGCCGCGTGCTCCCCACCGCACATCGTAACGAGGCCGCCACTCCGGGCTGCATCCGGGCCGCCGGTTACAGGAGCGTCGATCATCGCGACACCCGCCCTTGAAAGTCGCTGGCCAAAGCGAGCTGTATCGGCCGGGCTGCATGTCGTCTGGTCAATCACAATCTTTCCGCTTCCGAGGGACGCATACATGCCATCGACGCCAAACAGGATCTGTTCGACCTCTTTCGCACTGGGAACGCAAAGAAAGATCAGGTCACATACGGCAGCAAGAGAAGCGACATCTGCAGCCGCGAGTGCACCTTCCCTTGTGAGGCGCTCGACCTTTTCCGGATCAGGATCAAAAACATGAAGCTCTCGAGCGACCCGTAGCGCCTGCATTGCAAGAGCGCTGCCCATTGCCCCAAGCCCAACATAGCCAATGACAGGTGAAGCCGTAGCATCGTTTCCGGCACATTTATCTGCCTTACTGGTGACGACCGTGTCCCTTCGTAGCCCGACGAGCCGCTCATACCTGGTGAACGGATCGTCAACAGGCCTCTCGTTGCCAGCGCCATCCCCCGCCCCTAGGTCCAGCAGGACCATCGCAGCCGACGTGAGCGGAAGCGGCAGGCCCAGAGGCATTGCTACTTCGACAAGGTTTTCCAGCATTTTCGTGACCGACGATGAACTAACGGTTTCATCGCAATCCCTCTGGACCAGGTCTTCAAAAAATATCTCTGCCTGCCGGCTCCGACCGCTGCTGCGAGCAATCACCGACGCAACCAGGTCTACGGGCAAGCCCGCACGCAATCCCATCCCCGCCGCCTCAATGCTGACCATCCGGCTGACCGAGCAGATTGCATTCTGAATCAGCGAGATCAATTGGGCGTCTTCCGTACGAGTTCCGCAATACACGGTGTCCAGTCCCAGACCCGCGAAAATCCACGCGGCCCCTTCACTCGCAGCGACGTCCCCGGACAGAAAAACTCGTCCGCTGGCCTTGTCATCAAACGATAAGGCTGCCGATACGACCGGCGCATGCACTGTCGTCCTGAAGTACTGATCTGCTTCGTCTGGATATTCGTCCGCGAGCATCACGAACATGACGCTTGTTCCTGGCGTCCAGTCTCTGAGAAGCCGGCCCCTTAACTCCAGACTAACGTCAGATGCGATCAGAACGCAGATGCTATCCCGGCTTAACAATTCGACGCTTTGTTTGTCGCCTGCGCTCACCCACGTCAGGGCGTCCAGTTTCTGTAACACAGGCAACCACCTTCCAGATGGCTTTCCGACGCAGGCGACCGATTGCATCACAAGCTCCTCACTTTTGCACATTTACTGCTTGGGAATTCCCATCGTCTTGATCATGTCCTGATTGTCGGTCAGATCTTTTGTCAGAAACGTCGCGGAATCCGCAGTCGTCTTGTAGAAGGGCTCAGTCCCTTGGGCTTCCAGCTTTGCCTTCAAAGCCGGATCAGCGAGCACCTTCGCCATAGCGTCGTTTATCTTCTTGACCACGTCCTTGGGAGTTCCTGCTGGCGCGAACAATCCGAGCCAGTAGTAATAGGTAAAGCCCGGCAGGCCTTGCTGAGCGGTGGTGGGAACATCTGCGAGCACGGGCAGGCGCGAATCGCTGGTGACGGCAAGTGCCTTAAGAAGGCCCCCGTGAATGCCGGCAGCGCTACTGCCATACGCGTCAACCATGAAGCTCACCCGTCCCGCAATCACATCCGGCATCGCCGCGCCGTTGCCTTTGTAGGGCACATGCTGCATCTGGAGATTTGCCTGCTTGAGCAGCATCGCAGCAGCGATATGCGTCGTCGTCCCAATCCCGGCCGAACCAAAGCTGATTTGCCCAGGATGCGCCTTCGCATCGGCGACGAGATCGCTGAAGCTTTTGTAGTTCGACTTTGCGCCGGCGACGACGAGGGCAGGAGAACGTGCGAATGTGCCCACAAGGGTAAAGTCTTTCAGGGCGTCATATCCTGGTTCCTTGTTGACCGCTTCCTGGATGGAGAGTGTGCTTCCAGTAGACATCAGGGTGTATCCGTCCGCCGGTTGCTCCTTCGTGTATCGAATACCCACCAGCCCACCCGCGCCAGTCCGGTTGTCTACGAGTACCGACTGCCCGAGCACCTCACCGAGTTTTTGCGCAACGACCCGGGTCGTCACATCGCCCCATCCCCCGGCGGAGACGGGGACGATAATCCTTATCGTTCGGGACGGGAAATCGGCCGACGAAGCAATGCTAGAAAAAGTGCTGGTCGCAGCGACAAGCATCCCGATCGCAATCTTGTTCAACGTATTCATCTTGTCTCCTCCTTACAGTTTCGCGCGACATCAGAGTGTATGAAGGTTGCGTTGCGCGATGGTTAAGTCAATTGCGCCGATGAGGCGCAAGTCTCCTCTTAGGACGGCATATCTGCTCTTATCGTGTCCATCAAATCTCGGATGGATGTCAGGGCATTTATGTCCTGAATCTGGCTGAAGCTTGCGGCCACATGCTTTGAGCTCACCCCACCGTATGGCATAAGCGCTTCATACTTCTGCCTTAGTTCAGCCCAGTGAATGCCACGGACCGCTGCGCCTTTTGGTGCCCACACAGAGGCCTCGTGGACCGCACCATCTACCGCTGTTATCCTCACGATCGCGCCGCTCTTGAAGTTCGCCTTGTTCGGAACTTCATAGTCGAGCCGCGTGACTCGATCGAAGAGCGAACGGATGCGCGGATCTGCGATCTTTTCTGGAAGCGCATGCTGCCAGCCGTACTCGCGGTCTGCTGCTCCCGCGGCAGCAAAGTAGAAGGGGCTATGGGCGATACCAATCAGATCAGTCGGGTGCTTCGGCCCGGGAAACGGATAGTCAGGGAGCGTGAATTCGATTTCCTTGATGTCGGCCACATCAAGATCACCCTTTTCTGCCGCGATGGCTGCGGCCTCCGCTACCGCATGGAACGGAGAGCCGCCTGGTACCAGCTTGATGCCGAGTTCTGTCCTGAGACTCCACTTTGTTCCTAGCTGCTCTACTGCATCCTGTGCGTGATTGCCCGTACCAAGCGTATCGAAGAAGCCTCTCGACATCTCGAATCCAGCGAGATCCGCAGTGTATCCGTGTCTAGCCGCTTCGGCTGCCGACACGCCCATCATCGCCGCGTTGCCCGCATGGTATTCGCGCGCGAGGCTCGTTGCAGCGACAGCATGCAGTCCTCCCAACGACGTTGCCGCGAGAACCAGCGCATGTGCAGCCTCATCCGGCTGTAGCTTCAGCAGGCGCGCCGCGGCGGCGGCCGCAGCGAAAGTCGCAACCACGCAACCATGAAAGCCCTTGCGCTGCAGGCCTCCAATCATCGCCGTGTTTATGTTTCCCGCAACTTCATAGCCCGCGATTACAGCTTCCAGCACCTGAGCCCCACTTGCATTGCACGCTTCACCAACGGCAATAGCGGCGGCGCAAGCTTGCGTGCCACTGTGAACGATATTGCGGAGGTCACTGTCGTCGGACGCGGCCGCGTCACTCATGAGGCCGTTCAGGCGCGCTGCGGCTACGGCTGGCAACCTGTCCCAACCACCAAACCAGACAGTACTGACAGGGAATCCGCCGCGTTCCTTTTCGAGCTGGCGGATCAGCTTGCTTGATTGCAGGGTCGATCCCAAAGCTGCGCTCGCCAGGGTACTGGCCACCAGCATCTTTCCGTGTTCTGCGACGTCGCTCGGGAAGGTTTCGAGGCTCGCATTCGCGATGAACCGACCATAGCTCTGTGCGACTGTTTCAGTGCGATAAGACAAATCCGTCTCCTGTTAATCTTTTTTTGCTGGGCTCCGCCTGCCGACGCTCCTAGATCGACGTGTCCAGACGCGAACTAACCTTCTTGCTGACGGAACCTGTTCTGTTCACTTTACGACCGCCACAGGATCAGAGTCAACACAAAAGAAACCCGTTCCACTCATCGAAACGAAAGAGACTGGAGGAGAATCGCGATTCTGCTCGTTGAGCAGGCCAGACTGCAGAAATGAATAGGATTGAACCGCCCTATCGGCCAGGAGGTTTAGCGCCGATACCGGCTGGGACTCGAGGGTGGCCCTGCCCGACACAGCCGACAGTTCCGGCGTCTGAAGCAGGCAGGGATACTGGAATCTTATGACTACGTCACTCAATCGGCTGTTTGAGTCTGTAGACCCGCGCCGCTGTGCCACTGTAGAGCGCCTGCTTTTCTGACGGTGAAAAGCGCTCGGTGATCCGCTTGAAGGCATTCCAGAGAACGCCATACCCGCATGTCTGCTTGTCCACTGGAAAGTTGCTTTCGAACATGCATCGCTCCGGGCCAAACAGATCTATGCAAGTTTCGACGTAAGGCCTCCAGCACGCTGCCAGATCCTCGGAAGACGGCGGCGTATCGCGAAGATGGAAATCCCATCCTGCGTAAAGCATCCCCAACCCGCCAATCTTGACCGATACGTTCGGGCAACTTGCAACCTGCTTCACGTTCTCTCGCCAGGCGTCAAAGACGGCTGTGCGATCAGTATGCGGGTCAACGCCGAGGACACCTCCAGCATGATCCATGACTACCGGCGCATCGGGATAATCGCGCAGAAGCGAAACCAGGTCTTGCAGTTGCGGGTAGAAAAGCCAGGCGTCAAAGGTGAGGCCCATTGGAGCAAGCCTGGCGAATCCGCGCCGGAAAGCGGCATCCGAAAGAAGATGCGGCTTTGCGAAGGTCCGCCCATACGCGGCGCTCCCGCTGTCCCAGGTAGCGCCATGCCGGATGCCCTTGAGCCGATTACCTCCAGCCTCTGCCATCGCATCGAGCACGGGCTGCACTTCGTCTCCAAGAGTGAGATTGGCATGTGCAATGATTCCTTCGCACAGTCGCGGCCCAACGGGCGCCTGACTCGCCCAAGCGTCCGCAAACGAACGTGCGAACTCGACCTCGCCGACCGGCTGCATCGACTCCGGCCCCTCCTTCCGGTATCCGGACTTGAACTGCACGAACACCGTCGCCTCGATACGGTGCCCGCTGGAAAGATCTTGCATCAATTCCGAGGACATATAGCGTCCACGTTCGTCATCCCATATGTGGTGGTGAGGATCGATGATCGGAAGATCCGGCTCGAGCGCATCTTCGTGCACCAGGCCACTCCATCTCGCCAGTTCGTCGATCTGCCGGTGGGTAGTTCCCTTGAATGCCACACGTGCAGTCCCTGAGGGCTGCGTCACTTCATTCCTGTCCATGCTGAGTGAACCTTTGCGATGAATTCCACTGGGGACCAGACGTCAATGCGCATCTTCTAGCGCGCTCGAACGATCCGTCTAAGCATTGGTCGATCCGCCACTCCTCACTTCGACACCTGCCCATCGTTCATACTGTTGCGCCACGGTCGTGACGTCATCAGTCGGACGGGTGCACGCCTGCACGAGACCGTAGATACCTCGTACCTTGTCAAAGATCCAGGTAGTCACTCCGAGTTGACGAGCCTCGTCCGTCGCAGCAGTAAGTCGGTCGAACGTCTCACCCAGACTGAGTCCGTAGTTGAATTTGCGTGTTGCCACCTCGCCAGGCAGAATTCGCGAACTTGCCGCATTGCGCCCTGTCTCGATACCCATGATCTTCGCCATCTGTTCGGGCGTCAGTCCCGCTTTCGCGCCAGCAACGTACGCTTCGCTCGTGACCGCCAGCAGCGTCGCGAACAACGACGTATGAATATTCAGCATCAGATGTGCAGCGCCGACTGTTGACCCCATATGGAAGGCGTCACGACATAGATTCACGATCGCATGACCTGCGGCTTGAATAGCTGACTCGTCCCCTCCGACGATAATCACTCCGTCGCCCGCCGTAAGCTCGCGTTGCGTGCCGGTGTGTAGAGCGTCGCAATATGACATTTCCGGACCAAGAAGCGCCTTCATCCGTACGGCTTTGCCCACGGCCATCGGGTACATGTTTGTAACTGCAGCCTCCCCTGGAGCGGCATCTACGATGCGAACAGCAATTGACTCTACGGATTCGTCGTCTGCTACGCCTAGGAGAGTTACGGTGACCTTGGAGGCATATGGCAATCCCAGGCGAGTTCTTTGCAGTTCTTCCTCCTCCTGCAGCCTGTTGTATCCCGACGCGACCAACCTCTCGGCCACTTCACGCACGGCGGCTTGAGCGCAGATCAGCACCAGCGCCCGATGAGCCGGTTCAGGAAACGAAATCCGGCACGACGGCTCCTCATCAGGGCTGCAGACTTCGACACCAGCCCACGGTTCGAGGTATGTGATAAGGGAGGTGCCGTCGCGGTCATATCCTCCCTGCGTAGATGCGAACTTCCAGATCTGCTGGACTGCCTGACCCACCCACATTGGAACTCCTCGGCTCTGTGCTTCTTCGACGGAGAGGCTGATGTCCTTCGCCGTGATCGCCATCCGTGCACCGAAATCGAAGCGACGGGGCAACACTGAGCGCGCGAACTTGTTCCGTGAGGCACTGGAACTCGCGTCTCCGGAATTGATAACCTCGAGCATGCGTCGCGGCGCAAGTCCACCTTTGACGCCCAGAATGAACGCTTCGCATGTTGACGCCATTCCCGTCGCGGACAGCAGGTTGTTTAGTAACTTAAGCGTCTGCGCCTTACCCGATTCCTCACCAAGATAGAGCACCATGGCACTCGCAAGCGTCGCCATGACTGGCGCAACCTTTTCGTATGCCGCTCGAGGGCCCGAGCACATGATTCCCAATGTGCCGTTACCCGCGGTCGTGACATTTCCAGTGATCGGAGAATCGAGCAGCGCAATGTTACTGTCAGCGAGAGCTTCTGCTACTTCCTGGGCGAAATTCGCTCCGGTCGTCGAAAAATCAACCACGACGCGAACCGCAGAACCACCAGCAACACCGGCGTCACCGAAGAGGACATCCCGTATCGCCGGGAGAGACGGAAGACACAGCAGGACGATGCTGCATTGATCTGCCACCTCCCGGGCCGAAGCCACCGCCTGCGCGCCGCACTCGACGACTGAATCGACCGCGGAACGGTTGAAGTCGTTGACGAGAAGCCTGTAGCCCTGTCGGGCAAGGTGGCGCGCCATTGGCGCTCCCATCGCGCCAAGTCCAATGAATCCGATTGATGTGCCGAGATCGAATTCTGCTTTCAGTTCTGCCGTGTCCATGCACTTTTTTACCGTGGTTAATTCATGCCCCGAACCGGGATAACGATTAAATCGACGTATCCTGACGCTCCCGCAGCGCAGCGGCCGGCACGCCGACCAGAATGATCACACCTCCAGCGAGCGCAATTGCCGCAATGGTGTACAGCCCAATCGCAATGCTGTGGGTATTCGTCATGAGCCACCCAAGCCAGGTTGGCGTAAGAAGCGACCCTGCCTGTCCGAGGCTGCTCATTAACGCTATGCCCGCTGCGACCGATCCGGCCGAGAAATATGCCGGTGGAATTGTCCAGAACATCGTGCTACCTGCGTAGTAGGCTATGCCGAGCAACGAGAGGCATCCGATCGTGAGCATCGGGTTGTTGCCCACCTGAGGCAATAGAACGAGGCCGACTGCTCCTATCGAAATCGAGAAAAAATAGTGCCAGCGTCGTTCCACGTGTTTGTCGGAATGACGTGCGATCAGAATCATCCCGATTGCGCCAAAAATCGACGGTATCGCTGAAAGCATCGCCACATGCAGAATATCTTTTACCCCTGCACGATGAATAATCGTGGGAATCCAGTAATTCATCACGATGCCAAGCATTGGTGTAACCAGAGAAGCGAGAACGACCACATAGACTCGTGGGTCCCGGAGAACCGCGAGCAGCCCTTGATGGCCAGTTGAACCTTTGAACTTCCTGTCCGCCTGAATGTTGTCGATCAGAATCTGCTTTTCGTTCTCAGTCAGCCACTTCGCGTCCTTCGGCCTGTCGTCGAGATAGAAGTACGCGACGACGCCAAGCAGGACGGCGGGCAGCCCTTCAAGCAGGAAAAGCCACTGCCAGTCACGCAGTCCCGCCACATTATTGAAGCTGTGAAGGATCCAGCCGGCGATGGGACCTCCTATGATTCCCGAAACAGCGATCGAAAGCAGGAAGCGCGAAGTGATCCGCGCCCTTCGGGCCGATGGGAACCAGTAGGTAAGGTAAAGGAGAAGTCCTGGGTAAAAACCGGCTTCGGCAGCACCAAGAAGAATGCGGGCAAGATAAAACTGGGTTGTGTTGTGGATGAACATCATCGAACACGTTACGGCACCCCAGAGGACCATGATGCGGGTCATGGTAAGCCTTGCCCCGATTTTCTCCAGCATCAGGTTGCTGGGCACCTCGAAAAGGACATAGCCAATCGAAAACAGGCCGACGCCCAGACCGTAGGCCGCGTCGGAAAGTGCAAGATCCTGAGAAAGTGACATCTTGGCGAAGCCAAGGTTGACCCGGTCGAGGTAATTTACGACCCAGCACAAAAAGAGAAACGGCACGAGTCTGAACGCTACCTTGCGATACGTGTGCTGTATCTGTTGGTCTGTCGCGACGGAGCTGGATGCGACGCCTTCGCCCCACTTTTCGATGGGCGGCTCCATTGACTGGTTCATGGGTGTCTCCTTCAACCGTCTCTGCGGCTGAGTCATTTTATTGCGAACTGTCAGCCCTTGGCCTCACTGGCCTGCACGCCGACATTCAACCTTTGTCTGCATGAATATTCGAGCGTGCGGTCCGGGCGGAAGTTGCGCTGCGGGTGTCGCTTGCCGTTCAGCAGCGGCACTGGCACAGGCCCTCACCCTGAAGACCTAGACTTCTACCATGTCGAAGTCAGCTTTTCCTACCGAGCACTCCGGGCAGACCCAATCGTCCGGTACATCTTCCCATCGAGTTCCCGGCGCAATGCCTTCCGACGGCAAGCCCTCTGCCTCATCGTAAATGAAGCCGCACAACGCGCATTGCCAGATCCTGAAGTCGGCTTGCGACTTCGAGTCAGCGATTTCCGTAGTCACTTCTCTCACCTCTGCACTCATGTTCGTCTCCATGACAGCGCGCGAGCGCTGACAACCCACATGCGAATGCCGGCCGTGTCGGCTGACCAGTGGCATCCGGCTCAGGCAGCTGCACAGATGACGCCAAAGAAATCTGGGCGACATTCGACTGCGCCGGCCTCTTTACGCGTGAGAGCGTCTTTCCACAATTTCCAGTCCGCAGCAGAAAACGCTTTCAGGCATGAGGCGATGGTATCATGGTTCTGACTGACAGCATCGATTTCACTGATTGAAACTTGTGAGAAGTAACGTGCAGTCATTGAAGCCCTGAGCATCCCGCGCGATACCGCGGTTTTGACGCTGCGGATGCATCACTGAGACAGGAGACGTACCGTATGACCATCAAAGGCAAGGCTTATATCGTCGGTGCCTACGAACACCCGTTGCGCAAGGCTCCCAACCATTCAGTTGCCCAGCTCCACGCTGAAGTCGCGAAGGGCGCGATCGAGGACGCTGGCCTCACACGTGACGACATCGACGGCTTTTTCTGCGCAGGTGATGCTCCTGGCGCGAACCCGTGGTCGATGTCTGACTACTTAAATCTGACCAGGCTTCGCCACATCGATTCAACAGACATGGGCGGTTGCTCTTACCTGATCCACGTGGCGCACGCCGCGCAGGCAATAGCGGCTGGCAAGTGCAATGTCGCGCTCGTGACGCTTGCGGGTCGGCCCAATTCCGAAGGGAGCGCTGGAACACAGGTGCGCAACAGGGGAACCAACCTTCCCGACGCTCCGTTCGAAATTCCATACAGTCCGGTACCGCTTAACCTGTATGCAATGGCCGCGATGCGCCATATGTACGAATTCGGGACGACGAACGAGCAACTGGCGTGGGTCAAGGTGGCTGCTTCTCACCACGCACAATACAACGAGCACGCAATGCTGCGCTCCCTTGTGTCAGTCGAGGACGTTCTCGCCTCGCCAATGATCTCGGACCCATTGCACCGGCTTGATTCATGCGTCGTGACCGACGGAGGGGGTGCAATCGTCATTGCGCGCCCTGAGATCGCAAAATCGCTTTCACGCCCGCGCGTGCGGGTGCTGGGATGCGGTGAGTCAGCAAAACACCTGACGGGTGGGGACATTGACCTCACCTACACGACAGCCGCGTGGACCGGACCGCGTGCCTTTGAAGAAGCCGGAGTGACGCCGGCAGACATCCAATACGCGTCTATCTACGACAGCTTCACCATTACGGTGATCCTGCAACTCGAGGATCTTGGTTTCTGCCCGAAGGGCGAAGGTGGCAGGTTCGTCGCCGATGGCAACCTGATCTCTGGTAAAGGAAAGCTTCCAATCAACACCGACGGGGGCGGCCTCTGTAACAATCATCCATCGAACCGTGGCGGCATGACGAAAATCATCGAAGCGGTAAGACAGTTGCGGACCGAGGCTCATCCATCGGTACAAGTTCCAAACTGTACGCTTGCCCTGGCGACTGGAATCGGCGGTGCGATTGGAACCCGCCACGGTGGCGCAACAGTGATCCTGGAAAGGGAGTAACCCGCATGACTTCTACCGTCGCAGAACGCGTGATCAAGGATCCCGCTATCAATCCCGGTGATGAGCCTTTTTTTGCGGCTGCTGATAAAGGACGGTTGCTGCTCAAATTCTGCTCGAGCTGTGGTCGTCCTCATCACTATCCCCGCTCCCTCTGCCCTTTCTGCTGGAGCACCGATCTGTCGTGGAAGGAGACCGCCGGAACGGGCGAAATTTACGCTTACAGCGTTATGCGCCGGGGTCCTGGCGCGCCCTATTGCATCGCGTATGTGAAGCTGGATGAAGGCCCCAAGATGCTCACCAACATCGTGGACATCGACTATGACGCCATCGCGATTGGCCAGCGGGTTCGGGTAGCTTTCAAAAGATCCGAGGGGGGCCTCGCCATCCCGATGTTCACACCAGCTTGACCCGTAATCGTCGATCCGGCGGGTTACCCCGAAACGGCCATAGGGACGCCGAACCCGCCCGTTACTCCGCAATCTGGAGCACCACAAAATGAGTCTCATTTCGCTTTTCAGTGCCGTCGATGACACCCTGACGCGCTACGATGTCGACGTCACCGCCGCAACCCTGACCCGACGCGAAAGCATTCGGACTGCCGCCAAAGTCCAGTATGCATGGCCCCACCCCGATGGCCCGTATCTTTACGTGTCCACCAGCGCTGCGGGGCCACACGTACCGTCGGATTTTAACCACGTGAGCGCGTACGCAATGGGCCACGATGGAACGCTGACGACGCATGGCCCCTCGCGAATCCTCGATCGCCGGGCCGTTCACACCTGCGTTGACCCCACGGGAAAGTATCTTCTGAGCGCACACAACTTTCCGCGAAGCGGCCTGACCATTCATCCGCTTCTCGAGGACGGCACAATCGGCGAACCAGTTCCTCAGAACGATGCCATTGACTGCGGCGCCTATCCTCATCAGGTTCGAGTGCTCCCGTCCGCGCAGGCAGCGTTGATCGTGGACCGTGGAAACAACGCCCGGGCCGACAAGGAAGAGGATCCAGGTGCATTGAGGCTGTTCCCGCTGTCTGACGGCGTCCTCTCGTCGGGCGACGTAATTGCACCGGATCGCGGCTACGGCTTCGGCCCAAGACACGTCGACTTCCATCCGACACAGCCGTGGATGTACGTTTCGGACGAGCGAACCAATCAGCTTTACATGTTCCGGATTACAGACAGTACCATCGAGAGTAAGCCAGCATATCGCTGCAGCCTGCTTGAAGCGCCCAACCGTGTCGACGCCCGGCAACTGGGCGGTCCCATCCATGTCCACCCTTCCGGTCGGTATGTGTTCGTTGCAAACCGCGCGGACCGGACTGAGGAAATCGACGGCCAGAAGGTTTTTGCGGGCGGCGAGAACAGTATCGCCGTGTTCAGGATCGACGCTTTCACGGGTGAACCGACTCTTGTGGAGCATGCTCGCACAAGAAGTTTTCATGTGCGTACTTTCGCATGTGATCCCACCGGGACGCTGCTGGTGACTGCGAGCATCAAACCACTGGCGGCGAGCGTCGATGGCGAGGTCAGGACCATCCCGGCGGCTCTTACTGTGTTCCGCATCTGCGACAACGGATCGCTCGAATATGTCCGTCAATATCCGGTGCAGGTCCGGGACGGGCAGTTGCAGTACTGGATGGGTATCGTTGTGGTTAGCTGAGAGGGCAGAAGCGCGCGAAGACGGTGCTCGCGACGCCTTCGCCTGTCTCTAGATCCGGTTAAGAATTCGACCACCGTCAACGAGCAAGGAAACGCCCGTGACAAACGACGCCTCGTCGGACGCCAGATACAACGCAGCGTTCGCAACATCCCATGCTGTACCTTGCCGGCCCAGCGGTACTTTCGCGTTCCGTTCAGCCAGGACCTGTTCGCGGCTCTGATTCCACTCGCGAGCTCGCGTATCCACCGCCATAGGCGTGGCAATCAGCCCCGGCAGGATACAGTTCGCACGGATTCCATGCGGCGCATTCTGCAACGCGAGCTGCTCCGTGAACGCGATCACGCCCGCCTTCGTCGCCTTGTAGGCCACATACGGATACTTTCCTGGCCCGGCAGCTGAGGAAACGTTGACGATCACACCGGAACGCTGCTCACTCATTATTTTCACCGCGTGCTTGCACGCAAACACGGTACCGCGCAGATTGATCCGGCAGATGTTGTCGAACCGTTCTTCTGTGATATCCATCAGATCGGCGTCGCCGCCGCCGAGGCTGACGCCCACGTTGTTGTGCAATATGTCGACGGAACCCCACATCTGTCTGGCGCCATAGATTGCACTGGCGAGCTGCTCCTCGTGTGCGACGTCAGCGGCAACCGCATGCGCCTCGAAACCCTCGCTCTTTATGATTTGCGCAGTCTCTTGCGCCGATTCCAAAGATCGATCCACGGCCAGCACGCGCGCGCCCTCCCTTGCGAAACGCATTGCTGCCGCGCGTCCGTTACCTAGACCCTCGCCCGGGCTTTGCCCTGCCCCAATAACAACCGCAACCTTGTCGGCAAGGCGCGTGCGTGTGGTCCATCCGTCAGTCTCAGTCACCGCTGTCTCCCTGTTTGCGAGTCAAATCGAAGCGCGTCACGTGCGAAACAAAACTGACAAACCGTTTCCCAATGCATCGCCGCGCCATGAGATGCTATCATGGGTTCTTATAATCAATACTCGTTTCACTGATTGGAACTTAACACCGATGGGATATCCATTGTCCTGCGGGTTTCCACGGATGGCTAGTTGCGCTAGCCTTTCAATAGCGCCCCGGTTCAGCAGAGGCGGCCGGGCAAAACATAAGGAGGCGGAATGACAAAGCTTGCATCGATCCTTATCGGTGGTGATTGCGGCCCCACTCACGGGCCTGAGCAAGGCTTTCCCATCGAAGGCTACACAGAGCTGGTAGCGCCCTCTCTGCGGGAAGCCGATTTCCGCTTCGTGAACTGTATGCGGACGTACTCGGCACGCGGAGTAAAGTCGGACCACGCGCCACAGGTCTGTCAGCCAATTGAAATGTCGACGCTTTTTACGGGTGGACTGTTCGACGCAGTAACAATGGCGAACAACCACAGTCTCGATGCAGGCTCCGAAGCGATGCTCGACACGCGAAAGCTTTTTATTGAAAATGGCCTGCAGGTTACCGGTGCCGGACGCGACCTCGACGAGGCCCGTCAACCAGCGATTATCGAAAAGGCGGGAGTGCGTGTCGGCTATCTCGGTTACACGTCGGTAGCCACTGCCGGGACTGAGGCAGACAAAGGCAAACCCGGGGTCGTCAACATCCGCGTCAAGACGACTTATGAACCGCGCGGGCCCCACCAGCCCGTGCGAGTATGGACCTCGCCAAATCCCCAGGATCTTGCCCGGCTCACGGAGGATATAGCTGCTCTGCGCAAGAAGGTTGACGTGGTGGTACTCGCGTACCACGCTGGCGCAATACGTCTGCCGAGGATCATTTCTGACTATCAGGTTGACGTCGCTCACGCTGCGATCGACGCTGGCGCCGATCTCGTCGTCGGACACGCCCCACATATCCCCAAGGCCATTGAGGTCTACAAGGGCAAGGTCATCTTTTACAGTCTCGGCGTCTTCGCAATGACCAAGTCATTTGCAGCACCCGCTTGGACAAATGAGCCCGCGTGGGCACAGGGCGCCGTCCGCAACTTCATGGACCTTGACCCGGAATACCCTCTGATGCCTTACGGCAAGGACTGCACGCTCGCGCTGCTCGCAAAGGCATACGTCACCGCTCAGGGGATCGCAAAGGTCTCATTCCTTCCGGTCAAATTCGATGGCCGCTATCGCCCCGAGGTACTTCGCGCGGGCGATACGAGGTTCGAAGAAGTTGTCGAATACATGAAATGGGCGTCGGAAGATATGCCTCATAAATTCGAGATCGAAGGCGATGAAGTCGTGGTCACAGCACAGTGAACCGGCCACCGCACCAACCGTTCAACCATCAGAGTGAAGGCTAGTTAATCATGGATTTGGGCATCAAAGGGAAGACCGCTCTGGTCACCGCGTCGAGTAGCGGCATGGGTCGGAACATCGCTCACTCGCTTGCGGCAGAGGGAGCAAACGTGGTGCTGTTCGCGCGCTCAGAGGACAAGCTGACGGCAGTCGCGGATGAGATCACCCAGCAGCATGGCGTGCGTGCTGTTGCAAAAGCGGGAGACATGCGCGTCGGCGGCGACGTCACTGCGCTGGTCGAAGTGGTGAAAGCAGAGTTTGGCGGCCTGGATATTGTCGTACTCAACACGGCTCGCCCACCAAATCCTATTCGCGCCACGACGGAGGAGGTTGATATGACGCGCTGGGACGAGGCGTATCAGAACCAGCTCGCCGGTGTCTTGCAGGTGGTCAGTCAGACCATTCCGTTGATCACCGCGCGCGGATGGGGCAGGGTGATTGCGATCACTTCGGCATCTGTGAAAGCCCCGATGGCTCACCATAGCCTGTCGACAGTCTTCCGGGCCGGTGTCACCGCTTATATGAAGCATCTCGCCAATGAGGTTGGCTCGAGCGGCGTCACGGTCAACTGTGTCGCGCCCGCCCTCATCGAAACCCCGCATCGAGCCGGATCAGCTGCCTACTCGCCTGCTCAGGCCGAGGCGCGCAAGAAATTGACGCCTCTTGGCCGGATGGGCACTCAAAGCGAACTCGCGGGTGTAGTCACCTTTCTGGCGTCAGTACAGGCTGGATTCATCACCGGCGCGACGATCCCGGTTGAAGGCGGAATGGTGGGATCGCTGTTCTGAACCCCGCTTCGAATTCCTGCCCGCCCTACTCGGTTTGGCCGCCGAACTGACGCGAGATATTGACAGCCGCCTCGACTACGAGTTTGATGAAGTTTTTCTCATGCATCTGCATCCGCACGGAGGGGGCGCCAACGGACAGGCAATAGTGGACCTGTCCGTCGACTCCCATGATCGGGGCCGAGATTGCCGAGATGCCCATCAGTCGCTCACCGTGCGAGACAGCGTAGCCATTCTCACGAATGCGCTGGAGCTCTTCGAGAAAAGCCGCCTTGCTTTGTTTGGTGGCTTTCGTAGCGGCCGGCAGCAGCGGCGTCAAATCCGCCTTCGACATGTATGCCATCAGCACCTTGGAACCAGAGCCCGCCTGCAGCGGTATCTGTTCACCGGCCTGCACCACTGCTCTAAGAGGGGCAGTCACAGTCGAAATGGAATCGATGCACACGCGGTTGGGACCGTTGACCGTATGAAGGGACACGGTCTCTTTCGTTGTCTCGGCGAGCTCCGTCATAAAAGGACGGGCGATCTCGCGAATACCTAGAGTTCCGCGCACAAGACCAGCGAGCCTCGTGAAGCGGAAGGACAAACAGTACTGCTGGTCCTCCAATCGAACCAAATACCCGGCTCGCTCCAGACTCTGCACAATCCGGAAAGTGGTGGACTTCGGCAAATCAATGCGTTCGGAGATCTCCTGAAGAGACAGGCTGCTCCGCTCAACGCTAAAACTTTCGAAAACAGCCAGAATACGTTCAACCGAGCGCATCATTTCGCAACGTTCCATACGGGGTCAAAGACAACCGTATGGTACATCAGGTGCGGTCCGAACCGGCCCTTTCGAAGCATTCAGCCCGCCGGGAGACTCAGTATCCGGACTGCGGCTCCGGCGACATAGCGCGTGGCAAACCACGCGGCCTCCACTGGCAGTGGCACCTGCCAGCATGAACAAGCAGCCGCCGATCGGCGGATCGGCGGCGCTCTGGCATCACTCCTCGGTCAGCGGAGCGTGAGATAACGGAGGCGCCGCCACCTCCGGTGACCCACCTGTCGAGCGCTTGCGCTGGTGCTCACGCCAGGCGAAGAAGCACTGCCCGATGACCATCACCGCGCAGATCGCCACGAACGCTGCGCTGATTGGCCGTTGCACGAAGATTGTGAGGTCCCCCCGCGACAGCAAAAGTGCCCGTCGGAAATTTTCCTCGACCATGGGTCCAAGAACGTACCCAAGGAGAATGGTGGCTACAGGAAAATCCAATGCGAGCAAAACAGCCCCGACAATCCCGAACACCAGTACCTCACCGACCTCGAAAAGACTGTTGTTCGTACTATAGACGCCGACCGCTATGAAGAAGAGCGCCGACGGATACATCAGCCGATAAGGAACCTGCAGAAGTTTTACCCAGACTCCAATCAGTGGTACGTTTAGCAGCACCAGGAGCACGTTGCCGATCCAGAAACTCGCTATCAGCCCCCAGAAGAGATCGGCGTGCTGCGTAATGAGCTGGGGACCAGGTTGGAACCCCTGAATGAGCAACGCGCCCAGCAGCAGGGCCATCACCGCATCACCGGGAATACCGAGCGTCATGGTTGGAATGAAGTCAACCTGGGTTTTTGCGTGAGCCGACGCTTCAGGACTGGCTACACCTTCAATGGCACCCTGGCCGAAGCGTTCCGGCCGCTTCGCTATCTTCTTTTCGAGCGCGTACGCAAGGAAAGTGGTGATGGTCGGACCCGTTCCCGGCATGGCACCGAAAAGCGTCCCCACGAATGTGCCACGAACCATCGGCCAGAAAGCCTGCCTCAGCTCGCCACGTGTTGGCCGCATGTCACGCAGACGCACCTTCGTCTGTGTCCCGACAAAGCTGATCCGGTTCACGTTGATCAGGAAATCAGCAACTCCGAACAAACCCATCGACAGCGCAACAAGTTCGACCTTGTCCGACAGTTCTGGGAAACCAAATGTAAACCGCTCAACGCCGCTGTTGACGTCCGTGCCGACAATCCCCAGCAACAGCCCGAATACTGTCATCGCGATCCCTTTAAGTCGTGAGCCGCGGGACATTGTCGCACCGGCAATCAGGCCGAGCAGCATGATAGAGACGATCTCAGTTGGGCCGAAATCGAAAGCGATCTTGACCAGCCATGGCGAAAGAAAAATCATCACCACGATGCCGACCGAAGCCGCAAAAAATGACGACACCATCGTGATGCCCAGCGCAGCACCCCCGCGCCCCTGCTTCGTCATTGGATACCCATCGATACAGGTTACGGCATGAGGTGGATGCGACGGCAGGTTCAACAGTATCGCACCGAGCGCACCGCCGTACTGCGATCCGTAGAATATGCCGGCCAGCATCAAAAGCGCCGGAACCGCGTGCATAGAATACGTTAGGGGCAGCAACATGGCGATCGCCGAGAGTGCTCCCATGCCTGGAAGCACACCGATCAGATTGCCTACCAGCACACCAACAAACGACCACAACAGGTTTTGCGGCATCGCCGCGACGCTAAAACCATACATGAGATCATGCAGCGTTTGCGCAATCATACGGCACCCCACTTGAACAACGGCAACTGGATCTGCAGCGCCCACCAGAAGACAACCACGGCGATTGCATCCATCGCCAGTGCCAGCAGGACCGCTGATTTAAGGTTGTTATCCCGATCGCCGAGCGCCGAAATAAAGACCACCGCGAACGTGCCCGCGACGAGTCCCAGGTACTTTGTGAGCAAGACAAACGCAATCATCCCCAGGCAGATAAGAATCCACGCCTTCCACTCCGGTCGCAGCTTCTTTTTCGTAGAGGGCTTGTCAGACACCACCCCGGCATGCACTGACAGATAGCCTTGAACGGCGATCCCGCAACCGACCAGGGCCAAAATGAGGCCCAGAAAGAACGGGAAAAAACCCGGTCCCATCTGAACCAGCGTGCCAATGTGGTAAGCGACGGAATGCGTTAGCACGCCGACTCCGACAACAATCAGCAATGCGCCGCCGATTAGGTCTTTATGCAACAGTGTTCTGTTCATGGTGTCTCCTCCTATGAACGTCAATAACATCTGGTTCTCTCTCCGACAGGAACTGATGTGCTCCCGTCACGTCTCTGCGATGCGACTGGCGAGGACTAGTATTGAATGTACTGATGATGTCCAGTGCCAGTTGGCGGCAGCATCGCGCGTGGCAACCCGGCTCGAAGGCCGGGACTTCGTGTTAGTCCTTCTTCGTACGACTACTCCTCCACCAACAACGAAGACGGCTTGCGCTTCTCGATCGCCCATTTCAGCAGAGCGGCAGATCGATAAATACCGTGTGCAAACTTTCCGTACGGCAGCGTCAGGAAAAGCGCCAGCACCACACCTAGATGTACGGCTAGCAACACTGGCATCGCGCCTGTTTCCCGGGCGCTCAGCAGTACCAGCCCTGTGAGACCGGCCAGCCAGAGCAACGCGATGAATCCGCGGTCCATGCCCTTCTGCGATGCATCGCCATGAAGCGGATGGCGCTTAAGGTTCAGGATAAACAGGCCGCTGCATCCCACGACGAGACTCATCCCCCCGAGCGATCCCAGAAATACGGGAAGGCTGGTCAGGCCGTAAGGCGCCTCCAGCGCAAAGAAATAGTGATAAAGGGTGGCGACGCAGGTTGATGCAAAACAGAGCATGAAACCGTAGAACGTCAGATGATGAAACCGTCGCCGTGAAAGTGAATAACTGTCGCTGTCGTTGTTACAGCCTTCGCCGTGACCGCCACCAAGGTACTTGAGTGTCAACACGGAACCAGCCGTTTCTGCGGCGGCATCCACCGACAGCTCACCAGGGCTTTCGTTTTTCCAGAATTTGCGCACACCAATCGACAACGAGATGACGGCCAGAAGAAACACCGACCCGAAGATGAGAGCGAGGAGATTGTGCGGGAAGACGACGTAAAAATTTGCGCTACCAGATTGCGGCTTGCCTGCTAGCGCAGCAAGCGCGAGAAACAGCGCAAGACCACCTGCCAGCGCCAGCGCGACCGTCGTACCATTCTTTCGATACAGCGTACCGAACGACGCGGGCCATGCATAATCTGTGTAGGTGTCCACTCGCACCTTCGCCATCGCCTGCGGTACGTTCACGGCGAATTCATGCGGCGGTGCGTACTGACACGCGTGCAGGCATGCACCACAGTTGTGGCACAGATTCGCGAGAAAGTGCACGTCTGCCCTGTCGAATTCGAGTCGTCGCGTCATTGCGGGAAAGACCGCACAGAAGCCTTCGCAGTAACGGCACGCGTTACAGATCTGCATGATGCGGCTGACTTCCTTTTCCGCCCGGGTCATGTCAGTCCGTGCGACGACTTCGTTTCTCGCGAGCGCTGCAGCCTCGCGGGTCAATGCTTCAAGCGACTGCATGATTGATAGCTTCCCTATAGTGCTGCGCCGCTGCCGCGGCCTGAGTGCCAGCGATCCGGCCAAAGGCAGTTCCGATCGACATACCCACCCCGGCCGTATACCCCTTGCCGAGAATGTTTCCTGCCATCATCTCTCCGGCAACGAACAGGTTCCGGGACGGTTCGCCGCCAAAATGAACGGCGGCATTTGCATCTACTTTCAGGCCGAGATAAGTGAACGTGATACCCGGACGCAATGCATATGCGTAGAACGGCGCCCGATCTAACGGCTGTGCCCAGTGCGTTTTTGGAGGGTTGAGACCAACGGTATGGCAGTCGTCGAGCACTGCATGATTGAATGCACCAGGCTGGCAGGACTCGTTGTACGTCTGGATCGTCTCCAGGAATTCGTCCTCGTTGAACCCAAGTGCCGATGCCAGCTCGCGGAGTGAATTCGCTTTGGTACCTGGGAACACTGGAGGCATGAACCGACCGATCGCTTTGGAGTCGATGATTGAATAGGCTATCTGGCCGGGTTGCTGTGCAACCAGCCGGCCCCATATGGCGTAACGTTTAGGCCAGAAGTCCTCACCCTCGTCGTAGAACCGCTTACCATCGCGATTAAGAACGACCCCTAGCGAAACACAGTCGACCCGCGTGCAAATTCCGCCGTCATAGAGCGGCGCTCGTGCATCGATTGCCACGCAATGAGACTGGGAAGGGTCACCGATTGCGTCCGCGCCGGCATCAATCATGAACTTCAGCAGCGTGCCCTGATTGAAGCGCGTGCCACGGATCAGGAAATTGTCCGCGACCCAGACCCCATCCACCTGGCCCCACGCTTCGCGAAGCCATTCGCGATTCGACTCAAAACCGCCGGCTGCAAGCACACAACTCTTCGCCTCAATGCGCTCACTCCCGATGTTTGCTGCAACAAACCGGGTGCCATCGAGTTCGATTGAGTCAACGGGTGCGTTGTACCGGACAGTGACGCCGAGGGCTTCGGCACTACGGTAGTAAGCGTTGACAAGCGCCTTTCCACCACCCATAAAGAATGCGTTGGTACGGGCTACATGCAGGGCGCCGGACAGTGGAGGCTGAAAGTGCACGCCGTGCTTTCTCATCCAGTCGCGGCAACTGGACGAATCGCGAATTGCGATACGAGCCAGTTCCTCGTTCGTGTTCCCACCGGTTACCTTTAGAAGGTCCTGCCAGAACTCTTCTTCGGGATAGGCATCAACGAGCACGTCCTGCGGCGCATCATGCATACAGCGCAGATTGCGTGTATGTTGCGAATTCCCGCCACGCCACTCCCTTGGAGCCGCTTCAAGCAACAGTACGCTGGCATCCGCCTCCCGCGCCATTATTGCGGCGCAGAGTGCGGCGTTGCCTCCTCCGATTACGAGAACGTCTAACATAGTCTTTGTCCTATTCTGATAGGCCATGCTACGGGGGCGTCGAGATCATCGCCACCAGCCTTCAGTCAACACGTCTTCAATTTTTCTAAAGACGCATGGTCGGCCTTCGCGCATCAGTGCGACACGGCGCGCCTAGTCGCTACCGCCTGCATCCTGCAACCGCAAAGTGAATGACGGTCGCCGCCGGGATGGGGGAGAAACGCTCCAGGAGCCGTCCATATGTCGGAAGAGAAACAGCGCGATCTCGCTATCCGAATCTTTTTCACGAACACAAACACATCTCACGCCCCACCCCACGCTCTGGGCTCTCTTCACGATTATTCGATCCCGGCACGCCGGCCCGAACCACTTGTCGATGTTCCATCTCAACGAGCGCACGATGTGTTGCATGGTCTGCTCTGATAAGGTCAAGGTCTGCATCTGGTTTCGGTATGGGCCGCATGCATCTCATGCGACTGCCGGCCGAACCCGCCGCTGAAGGCGCTTCAACGCCCCTTGAATTCGGCCTTGCGCTTCTCCTTGTACGCCGTGATCGCTTCCCGGTAGTCCGTGGTCGACTGAACTACCGCCATGAGGGCGGAGGTGGTCTCAAGGCTGGTGCGAAGGTCTGTACGCATTGACTGATACATCAGTCTCTTGATGTCGCGTGTCTGAAGAGGTGGTCCATCTGCCAGACGGGTCGCGAATGCGAGGGTCTCGTCCCGAAGGCTTTCGTCCGGTGTCACTCGGTTGACGATGCCGAGTCTGTGCGCCTCGTCTGCATTAACAAAGTCACCAGTCCACAGCAGTTCCAGCGCTTTGGCCGGCCCAACCAGTCTCGGAAGGAAATAGCAGCCACCGTTGCCGGGGATGAGGCCAACGCGGATGTAGGCTTCTGCAAACCGGGCCGATTGGGCAGCGAAACGGATGTCACACATGAGCGAAAGGTCCATGCCTGCGCCGACGGCCGCACCGTTCACGGCTGCTATCAACGGTTTTTCGAATTCCTCGACGGCTAAAGCAACCTTATGCGTCACCCGCTGGAGTCTTTGCTTACGCTCAAGCGGCGTGGGATCCCCTCCCTCGGCCGCACGACGTCCAAGATCCCCGCCCGAACAGAACGCATCACCTGCTCCCGTGAGAACAAAACTTCCTACATCGTCGTCGTCGTTCGCTTTCTTCAGTTCGTTGCGAAGCAGCTCAAGCATGTCCTCGCTCAACGCATTCTTTTTTTCCGGTCGATTCAGCGTAGCTACCACTACACGACCAACCCTGCTGATTTCAAGATCCGCCACGTCCGTCTCCGTTTAAGTTCGTGATGTGCTAACTTCCGCCAGCCACATTACTTTCCGGCGTCCTGTACTTTGGCCCGATGGCGCGCGTGCTCCTGGCGTGCTTCCTCGAGCGCGGAACGCAAGCCCCGATTGATCCAGTGCTTGTTGTCGGCAAATGCCGCGCGGTTCTTGGATCCCAGCGCCTCTGCGATTTTCGTGGCTGACTGTTCCAGCACATCTCTCCCGACCACTGCGCTTATCAGGCCGCGATTCAGTGCGTCCGCGGCCGGCAGCCGTCGTCCGGTCTGGATGAGGTCCACTGCAAGCGCGCGTCCACCAAGCACTGCGAGAATGTTTGCGCCCGAGAAGGTGGCGATCCCGATGTCGATTTCCGGAAGAGAGAGCGCCGAGCCTTCCGCGGCGACACATCCATCAGCCATCAGTGCGAGCATCGCGCCAGCGCCGACAGCAAGCCCATTCAGCGCAACCACGATGGGAACCGGCGTCACCATCACCGAATCCTGGAGCGCCGCGAGCGCATGAGAACGTCTCTCCCGCTGACGTGCAACATCTCCATCAGGGGACTGCTCGCGCACGTCCACCCCGGCACAGAAAAGCTTCTCGCCTTTCGCCGTCAGCACGACCGCCTGCGTGCTCTCGTCGGCACCAGCCTGGACGATAGCCGACGTGATCCCTTCCATCATGGCGACCGTCATGGCATTTGCCTTCTCGGCGCGGTCGATCTCGATCCACAGTTGTGAATCCCGCTTCCCGATTTGCAGCCCATCTAACGACATACCAACTCCCTAGTTCTTTTTGCGCTGTCACGCGGGCGAGGTTGCACCGGACACGAAAATGTCCGCGAAGAATTCGTCTTCAGACAGACCGCATCGCTCGGTAAAGTCTCTCTTGGCAGAGAGCACAACCACAGGCGCCCCGCACGCGTAGACCTGATACGACGAGAGATCCGCAAAGTCCTTCATCACAGCTTCGTGAACGAATCCCGAACGTCCCCCCCAGTCGTCCCCTGACTGTGCATCGGAGACGACCGGGACATAGTTGACCCCCTGGTCAACCCAGGATTGAGCGAGTGAATCGAGATACAGGTCGTGCGGCCGCCGGCCGCCCCAGTACAGTGTCATTTGTCGGCCACTCTGCTTTCGCAGTTCGTGTTCGATGATGGACTTGATTGGAGCGAACCCCGTTCCGCTTGCCAGCAGAATCATTGGCTTGTCGGATTCGTCGCGCACGAAGAATGTGCCAAACGGCCCCTCCAGGCGAAGAAGGTCGTTCTCCTTCAACTTGCGGAATACGAAGGTACTGAAGGGTCCGCCATAGTTGCGAAGATGCAGCTCGATGAAGCCTTCATCCTCTGGCGAGTTGGCTATCGAAAGGCTGCGCCTGATTCCACCAGGGATCAGCACGTCGATGTACTGACCCGGAAGAAATTTGAACTGCGCGTTCGCTGGCAGCTTGAGCCGGATACGCATGACGTCGTCCGCCAGGCGTTCCAACGCAGCGACGCGGCATGGCGTCTTTTTGACTGGATAGCCCTCGACGGACGGGACCGTCCGGCATTCAACCGTCACATCCGATGCTGGCGTTGCCTGGCATAGCAGTACATAGCCCTGCTCTGCCTCCGAAGCCGAAAGACCTGCAAACTGAGCTTCGCCATGGTCGCAGGCTCCAACCTTTACCTTGGCCTTGCAGGAACCGCATATGCCACTTTGACAGCTATAGGGCAGCGGAAAGTTTGCTGCCAGCGCCGCCGCGAGAATCTTTTCTCCACGGCGGACCTCGAGCGCACGATCGAGCGGCTGGAACGTGACCGTGTGGCGTTCAGCGTGAACCGCCTGGTCATTCATGGAAGAATCTACGGGTAGTTCCACAATGGCTCTCCGCTCAATGACCCGGGAACGCCACAGGCACGATCAACGCATCGGCGGCCAGGACGCCTTCCGCCAGAACGAAAAGTGGATTGACGTCGATCTCGGACACGCCATCTCGATGCTCCCAGGCAAACCGGGAAAGTGCCGCCAAAGCTTTCGACGCGGCATTGACGTCGAGCGCCGGTTTGCCCCGCGCTCCGTCCAGAATCGGGCGGCACCGCAGTTCGTCCAGCATCTGTCGCGCGACCTTTTCATCGAAGGGCGCGAGGCGACAGGAAGAGTCGCGCATCAGTTCAGCGTATATTCCACCGGCTCCGACCACCACAACCGGCCCGAACGCCTCGTCATTTACTACACCAGCGATCAGTTCGAACCCGTCCTTGACCATCTGGGAGACCATGACGCCTTCGATTTGCGCGTCGGGGACATGAGACTGGGCGTTCGCGCGAACCTCGGCAATTGCGGATTCAAGTTCTTTCGGGTCACGGATTCCGACCTTGACGCCGCCAATCTCCGTTTTATGCGCGATATCAGGAGACACGATCTTCACGACGACTGGCCATGACAGCTGCTCTGGCAAGCTGCCGTTGACATCAGTCACGAGGACGTCACGAGTGACAGGGATACCCGCTCGCGAGAGGATGTCCTTGGACTGCGCTTCGGACAGTTTGCCGGCCCAGCCCGAGAGGGGGTCTTTCGATGACTGGGCGGAACGGGAATCTTCATATTCAGAAGTACCCACCTCGCTTCTTGCGGCCGCGTAGCGTGCAAGCATGGCCAACGCTTTCGCTGCGCGCGACGGCGATGGGAACAGAGGCACTCCTGCTGCATCCAGCAACCTGCTCGCATCCGCGATCTGATCGCGGGGAGCTGATGAGAATACGCAGACGGGCTTGGCCGAACCTTTTGCAACTTCAGCAATCACTTCGGCTGCCGCAGCACTACCAGCGCTACCGGTTGTCGCCAGGTTCACGCAAAGAGCATCCACTCCGGGGTCGGCGAGTGTTACCTCAATCGCCGTGCGCAGCTTGTCGCGGTTGCTCGCGGAAAAGTAGCCGGCTGTCAGGTCGATTGGGTTATGCACGGCTCCGATATTCGGAACCACCTCCGCGAGCTGCCGTTCCGTCTCCTCAGCAAGATTCGCCAGATGGAGCCCTTCGGGTTCACCTGCATCAGCGAAAACGATGGCCGAGCCCCCCGAGACCCCCATGACCGCCATTCCGCCATTGGCCGGATATTTCTTGCCTGCGAAAGCCTTCAGGAAGTCAACAGCCTCATGGATCTCGCGAACTTCGACGATTCCGGTCTGCTTGAAGAGCGCACGATAGAAATCATAGCTGCCGGTCATACTTGCGGTATGCGAAGCGGCTGCCCTTGCACCCTCTTCGGTGATCCCACCCTTCCAGAGCAGAACCGGCTTGCCAGCCGCAAGTGCGCGTTTGCCAACATCAAGCAGAGATCTGCCATCCTTCGTACCTTCGATGTACGCGAGGATGATCTGGGTCTCCTGATCGTTCAGCAACGCGTCGATCAGTTGTACGGTGTCTACGTCCGTCTCGTTACCAGTTGCGATCACATGGCGAAAGCCGATGTCCGCCTCAGCACATGCGAGCGCGAGGCTGTATCCGAAGCCACCACTCTGGGTGACGAGGGAAACACCCCCCTTCTTCAGCTTGGGCTCCCGCGTGATGCTCCCGAACGCCGCGAACACCTGTGAGTGAATGTTTGCGAAGCCCAGACAGTTAGGGCCGATGATGCGAATTCCGGCCGCTCTCGCGATCTCGAGCATTTCACGCTCGCGCTCGACGCCCTCGGGGCCGCTCTCGCGAAACCCACCACTCAGCACCACCACATAAGGAACGGACTTTTCAGCGCACGCTTTCAGGACCGGGATAACGCCTTTGGCTGGCACACCGATCACGACCAGGTCTATCGGCGCATCAATGTCGCTTACAGCACCGAAGCACTTGAGACCGTCGAACTCCGCATATTTCGGATTGACTGGATAGATTTGTCCCTGGTAACCGTTCCTGATGAGCGCGCGGACAGCTTGCGACCCTGGGCGGCCCGCTTCGTCCGAAACTCCGACAACCGCGATTGACCGCGGCTCGAGCAAATACTTGAAATCGTTCATTGTCTGATCCGTCTCCAGCTGGTTGTTCCTGAATAGCCTGCTCTGGCACCGAGCGATTCATCCGCAGTCGCTCAACTTGGTGAGTGATCCACTTGACTTGACTGTAGACCTCGCGATGACCCACGTCAATTAAAATGAAATCAGTTTCATTCATCGAAACTGAGAGGCCGATGACAAAACACCGACAGATTCAAGCGACAATATCGCAAGTTTCACTGATCGGAATCGATACTGTTAATCAAAACTCGTGCTACGATCATATCGTGGTTTGCCAGATTCTGGCGAACGCATCAGGCATCGCAGAGCGATCTGCGGACGATGGCAGATTCAAGGAGACTTTGAATGATCTACACACGAAGCGGCGCCGACGCTCTTTCCAAGAGAGACGTTGTGGTTTCCCCGGGAACCGGAAACCAGCATTGGGGAACGGTGTTTTTTGGCCCTCGCAGTTCGAACACCACAGGTTCAGGGCCGCAGGCCACTATGTCGGAACTGCAACCGCACGAGTCGGTTGTTCCGCATTTTCACGGTGTGACGATGTTCCAGATGTTCATCGCCGGCTCCGGGACGCTTGGGAACAAGCAACAGCCGCTCGAACCGCTGACGGTGCAGTTCAAGGATCACCACACTGCTTATGGTCCGATCGTCGCAGGTCCGCAGGGCCTGTCGTTTGTCGCGATGCGGATGGTCACCGGCAATTCCGAACCGGTGTATCTGAACAAGGAGGGATATCGAGACCGGCTTAAGCCGAGCAAACGCCGCCATCTCACCTCAGAACGCGTGCGCTTCTCCATTGAGCCGGTGCTGAAGGAACGGGCCGAGCCGGTCTGGGAAACGCTTCTGAAGGACGACTCGGACGGCATGCACGCGCAGATCGTTCGACTCGGAGCGGGCCAGAGCGTCGAAGGCCCGGATCCGAAAGCCGCTGCTGGTTACTACGTGTTTGTCGGCAACGGTACCCTCCTGCACAACGGCGAAGAACTTCCGCTCTGGTCCATGGTGGTCGTCGAGCCGAACGAAGAAAAGTTCACAATCCGCTCGGGAGACAAGGGACTTGAGGCGCTGGTCCTCCAGTACCCGCGCGAGGAAAACAACGCCTGAGGCAGTACTCAGGTCTGAAAGCGACCCCGGAGGCGCGGAAACGGTCTCCGGGATTCCAGCTTTTGGTCGAATGAGCGCTCGGATCGGTGATTGCAGCACATGTCTGCTTCACCGACACAGCAAAAGACGAAAATCGCCGATATCGCCACCGTGGGAAATTCTGGCTGAAATAGCTACCACGGTGGCGTCAGATGTTAGCAGCCGTAGGGAGCCGACGCTCGCGAACAATCAGCATGAGTCAAGGTGCGGCGGGTAGTTGCGACAGGCCCTTCGATCCTGTTGGATCGAAGGGCATTCTCCGCTCAGTGTCAGATTCCCGGCGCGCGCAAGTCTCGTAGCTGCAATCCCGCAGCTGCAGCTTCCAGCAAGAGACGTCCCGGCTTCCAGCGTTTGCCGAACTGCTCGTGCCAGGCCTGGACCTGCTGAGCAACCTTGACTGCGCCAACGGTATCCGCCCAAAACATCAGGCCGCCCCTGTGCCGGGGAAATCCGAAACCGTACAGCCACATCACGTCGACGTCGCTCGCGCGGTACGCTTTTCCATCCTCAAGAATCTTGCAAACCTCGTTGACTGACGCGAAGAGCAGACGCTGAAGAATCTCGTCGTCCGAGAACTCGCGTTGTTCGACGCCGAGTTCGCGTGCCACTCCAGCAATGATGGTGTCGACCTCAGGGTCCACGATAGGCTGCCGGTCCCCAGGGTTGTATCGGTACCAGCCGGCGCCATTTTTCTGACCTTTGCGGCCAAGTTCAACCATCCGGTCAGGCACGTGAAGTTTGCGATAGGTGGGATCGGCGGCCGCCCGCCGTTTCCGGGTGTCGTAGCTGACATCGAGACCTGACAGGTCGCTGACCGCGAACGGCCCCATCGGGTAGCCGAACGTCTTCATGACGCGATCGATCTGGTCTGGTCGAGCACCTTCTTCGAGCAGCAGCATCGCCTCCGTGACCAGCGGCGCACGGCTGCGGTTCGCGGCAAAACCGTCGCACGATCCCGCAACGACGCTTACCTTGTTGAGGTCGCGTCCGAGCCGGGCGGTACGCAGGATGGTCTCGACAGAGCTGCTAGTGCCTCGCACCACCTCACACAGCTTCATGACGTTTGCCGGCGCGAAGAAGTGTGCGCCCGCCACGTCGGCTGGCCGGCGCGTCACGTTGGCCATCGTATCGATATCGATCGCCGAGGAATTGGTCAGCAAAAGCGCACCCTCCTTCATTACGCTATCGATTTTTCCGAAAACTTCCTTCTTGAGGTCGATGCGCTCGAAAACCGCCTCAATCACCACATCCGCGTCACCGATCTGTTCATAGTCCATCACGGGCTGGATGTATGCGAGGTTCTCGTCCATCTCGCCCTGTGTCAAACTGCCTCGGGTCACTCTCGTCGCATAAGTGTCCCTGATTTTCTGCATTCCGCGATCGATACCCTCCTGACTTGCTTCCAGCACTTTCACAGGAATGCGGGCTTCGGCGAAACACATAGCAATCCCTCCGCCCATCGTTCCTGCTCCAATCACGGCAGCGCTGCGAACTGGCTCGGGCTTGTAGTGGTCGGGCTTGCCCGGAATCTTTGCGGCTTCGCGCTCCGCAAAAAATGCATAACGAAGCGCCTTCGCCTCATCGGAACTTTCGAGTTCCGCGAAAAGCGACTGTTCAAGCGCGATGCCTTCCTCGAAGGATCCATTCACCGCCATGTCGATACAGGCCAACGCGCTGTGTGGGGCCTTGACGAATCGCGCCTTCCTGGCGGCTTCGTCACGCGCAGGTGTCCACTCCTGCGGATTGCCTTTCGCATGCTCGATCCGCCCGTGCATGTCGCGAACGCGGCGCACGCCTTGATCCTGAGAAAGACTTTTTACAAAGTCCAGGGCTTGGGCGAGGACGAGTCCGTCGGCCACGACGCGGTCGATCAGGCCCAATTCCAGAGCGTCTTTTGCAGACACATGACGGCCACTAACGATGATGTCGATGGCCGCCTTCGGCCCAACAAGCCGCGTAAGCCGTTGCGTGCCTCCACCGGCAGGGATGACGCCGATCTTCACCTCGGGCAAACCCAGTTTTGCGTCGGGAGTGGCGAATCGGTAGTGACATGCAAGCGCATGCTCCAGACCTGCGCCCAATGCGTAGCCGCGGATGGCCGCCACGACTGGCTTCTGGCTGGCGTCCAGCGCTGCAGTGCTAACCGACGACGAGACTTTGCGCTCTTTGCCAAACTGCCGGATATCGGCCCCCGCCACAAAATTGCTCCCACCTCCTGTCAGAACGACGCCTCTCACCGTGTCGTCGGCATTCGCACGATAGAGACATTCGATCAGACCTTCCCGCATTCCGGGCGCGAGCGCGTTGACCGGGGGATTACTTAGCGTTATCACCGCTACGCCATCAACGACCTTATATCCAACTGACGCTTCTTCCGACATTGCCGGTCTCCTTTCAGCAAAAATCCGGTTCCGGGCGCGCGATCCCCGATAACGAAGTCCCTGCAGCGCGTGTCGACGTACGCCGAACCACCGTGAGGACACCTTCCCGCCCGCAACAAATGCCTTCGATGGTACCACGCGTTCTACTCAACAGCATCGGTTCCACCCATCGGAACCGTATCGAGAGTTGTTATCGAGTCAGCCGCTGATGCGATGAGTAATCTTCCCTGTATCTTTCGCGAGAAACTGCGTTGCCTCATGTAAATCCACCGTCGCGGCGCCGAACTGGCGTGAGATATCGGCTGCGGCAACCAGGATGCTGCGTACGATTTCATCCTCGTTGATCCTCATCCGAACGGTGGGAGCGCCTACCGAAATGCAATATCTGACCTGGTCCTCCGAATCTCGAATTGGCGCAGAAATTGCTGAAATGCCGAGAAGACGCTCACCATGAGATACAGCAAACCCCTGAGTGCGGATCATCTCCAGCTCCCTCTCAATCTCGGTCCTCGACCGTCTTGTCACTCGCGCGACATCGACAACCATCGCAGACAGCATCTCCGGTGGCATGTACGCCATCAGGACCTTCGAACCGGCTCCCGCCACCATTGGCACCTGCTCGCCGGGTTGGGCGACCATCCTGAGCGGCGCGGCAACAGTCGCCACCGCGTCGATACAGATCCGATAGCTACCGGAAAGCGTGTGCAACGATGCCGTCTCGCGAGTGCGGTCGGCAAGCCGAAGGAGGAACGGCCGAGATATCTCACGAATCCCGAGGGTGCTGCGGACGTGTCCCGCAAGGCGGGTGAACTGGAACGACAGGCAATACTGCTGATCTTCAAGGCGCACCAGATATCCCGCTTTCTCCAGGCTCTGG
Source organism: Burkholderia sp. KCJ3K979 (assembly GCF_016759955.1). Taxonomy (NCBI): domain Bacteria; kingdom Pseudomonadati; phylum Pseudomonadota; class Betaproteobacteria; order Burkholderiales; family Burkholderiaceae; genus Burkholderia; species Burkholderia sp. KCJ3K979. Next base: position 66,390 of record NZ_JACFYV010000001.1, on the reverse strand, counting down.
ACGATACGAAATGCCGTCGACTTGGGAAGTGCGATGCGGTCCGCTATTTCCTGAAGCATCAGACTCGTCCGGTCGACGCTGAAACTTTCAAACACCGCCAGAATGCGTTGCACCGAGCGCATGGTATCTTTCACGGAAAAACCTCTCGAAATATTCGACTCCAGCTTTCCGTGGCACATCACGCACACCACCGCGACCGGAAAGCCGACTCCTCAATAAACCTGCGCGCTGGTTAGATCAGGGCGGTCACCCCGAGCCAGTGTCCTTCATCGACCTGCTTCAGCGCCACCTCCCGCAAAACAAGACGCGCCGCCAGGCCGGACGGCGTCAACTCCTCGTCTGCCAGAGACGCGACAAGGTTCAGACGGCTGAGTGTGTTCCCGAGGATCGGCACCGTGTGTAGCTTTGATCCCTTGCAGCGCTCACGGGCGGCGGCTGGCTGAATCGTTACGCCCATGCCAGTGCTGACCGCATCCATCAGCGTTGCGAGTCCGTCTATTTCGGCAGTCACGTTCATCGCGGAGCCGGCCCGCGAAAACGCGCCATCCACCAGCGATCGCAGTCCGTGAGGACTGCTGGGAAGGATCAGCGGAAATTGCGCCAACTCGGCGATGTCATACCCGGCCGGGTCGGCAGGGACTGGCAATGTGTCAGCCGAAATCACATAAAGCCGCTCGGAAAGTAGTGGAGCGGTCTGGACACGCTTGGCCCGCGACCCACCAAAGATGATCGCTACGTCGATCTGCCGCGACGAGAGTAGTGATTCGAGGTTGCCGGACAGGCTCTCGACGATGCGAACACTGACGTCTGGGTACCGGGACCGCATTTCCCGAAGGAAGGGGAGCGCAAGCACGCCTGAGGTGCTCGGCGCGAGTCCCACTGACGCCTCGCCCGAAAGACGGCCCAACTGCGCCGCCCGTGCTGCGTCGTCGGTCATCCGCAGGATCAATTGCGCCTTGTGCCAGAAAGCGAGACCCGCGTTTGTTGGCTGCACTCCATTCTTGGTGCGTTTAAGAAGTCGGACCGAAAGCTCGCTTTCCAGACGGCTGACCTGCTGGCTTAGCGCAGATGTAACGAGATCGAGCTCAATGGCAGCTCGCCCCATGCTACCGCTCTGGACGACCTGCACGAAATAGCGAAGCTGCCGGATTTCCATATGCATTGCCTTATTCAGCGCCCCCGACGGGTCGGGCCGTCTCGTCATCGCAGTGGCGCGCCGTCGCGATCGTCCGTCGACGCGACATAGCGAATACCGACCCCAGTGCGAATCGGTAAGGCTCTCTCGCGGTACACATGCCTAGTTTCGAACACCGGAACGTGTACCATTTTATACACTGTACCGCATCAATCAGGCAAACTGTGAGAAATTTCATTGACCGTGATCGGAGGAGAGAGACATGCGCAGGCACTGGAGATTCAGGGCTTTTGGACTCTCGCTAGGAGTAAGCGTGTGGATTCTCGCAGCCGCGTTCATTTCGGGAAACGCTCGCGCAGAAGGCTATCCGGCCCGACCGGTTAGGCTACTTGTGGGATTCAATGCAGCAGGCGCCACCGATACGATTGCCCGATACTATGCGTCAAAACTCAGCGACGTCCTGCGGGGGAACGTCTACGTCGAGAACCGCCCTGGCGCGTATCAGATGATTGCGATACGGAATCTGGAGTCCGCGCCGGCCGACGGATACACGCTGTTCCTGATCACCGGTAGCGCCGCGTCCCAGTACCCCGGCCTGCAGAAGGACCTTCCGTACGATCCGGTTAAAGATTTTTCGTTCATCGGTCTGGTCGGCGAGGCGCCAGGCGTGATCGTTGCCAGCGCGTCCCTCCCCGTGGCCGACATTTCAGAGCTTGTGAAGTACTGCAGGGCTCACCCCGGCTCGCTGAACTTCGGGTCGTCCGGCATTGGTTCGGCCAGCCATATACAGATGGAGTATCTGTCGAGCCTTGCCGGAATACGGATGACCCACATTCCGTTCAAGGCCGACTCCGAAATCATCACCGCGCTGCTCTCCGGTTCAGTCCAGATCGGGATGACGCCTATTCAGGGGGCGCTACCATCGATCCAGAGTGGCATGGTGCGCGCGCTCGCCGTCACGGGTAACAGACGCGTCGCTTCGCTGCCCAATGTTCCCGCGCTAGGAGAAGCGAGGATTGCCGGCTTGGGAAACGTGGACCCTTACACATACTACATGCTCGTTGGGCCAAGAGGGCTTCCGACGGACGTTATCCAGAAACTCAACGCTGCGATCAATATGGTGTCCCATATGCCCGAGACGGTCACCTATATGCACAAGCTCGGGTACGAGCCAGGTATAAGCACGCCCCAATCTGCAGAGGACTACGTGCTTCGGGACAAAAAAAAATGGGCTAACTTTCACGCAGCGACGCATTTTGATCTGCACATCGGTCAGTGAGACCCTGTTCCGATCAGTGAAATTCATGCCATTCTACGACTCGCGTGGTACGATCCTCGAAAAGAAGCTGGAGTTCCCGGGCTGCGGATCATCCTCGTGGAAAGCATCCCGACAAGAAACAGATACCATCATGTGAGGCGACAATGAATATCGGATATATAGGGCTTGGCGCACTGGGCGGCCAGCTTGCACGGCGATTCCTGAAGGACCATCAATTAACGGTTTGGGACATCAGTGCGACTGCGGTGGGAGAACTGGCGACCCTTGGCGCCCACGTGGCACCGACTGCGGCTGAGCTCGCCAGGCGCTCGGACGTTGTCTTCCTCTGCCTGCCGCGCAGCGCCGATGTGAAGAGCGCGGTATTCGCCCCGGATGGGTTGGCAGCGGGGTTAAGCCCCGGAAAAATTGTGGTTGATCAGACTAGCGGTGTCCCCGAGGAAACTCGCGAGATCGCGACTGCGCTCTCCGAGTCCGGCGTGCTGATGATGGACGCGGCAGTATCGGCAAGCCCACAGATAGTCCCCACGGGAAATGCAAACCTCATGGTGTCGGCGCCTGCGGAGGTCCTGGATCGGGCAGAGCCCGCGCTTCGTGCGATCTCAGACAACATTTTTCGCTGTGGATCGCGGGTGGGCGACGGCCAGGCCATGAAAACGGTCAACAATGCGATGAACGCAGGCAACCGTCTGGGCTTGCTCGAAGTGCTGGCATTAGGCCGGAAATCCGGGTTCACGGTCAAGGCAATGGCCGATCGTCTTTCTGACGGTGAAGCGCGCTGTCAGATTACCGAGCGCATGTTGCCTGCCCTTCTTCAAGGCAAGGCCTCGACTGACTTCGCGCTGTCCCTGATGCTGAAGGACATTTATCAAGCGCTGTCGCTTGGCATGAAGCACGATGTTCCCATGCCTATCACCGGGATTGCCCAAGGTCTCCTGCAGATTGGTGGGAATCTGCAGGGTCCCCACGCCCGCCTCGAAGACATGGTGAAAATAATTGGGTCAATGGCCGGCTCGATCATTGCCGGCGATGCAGCTGATTCCACAGATGCACACCGGGAAACCGGCGGGGCCAGCGTGCTTGAAACCGTCGCCAGTATCGTGGCGTCGCAGTCCCGCGCGATTTCGTATGAATGCATCTCTGCCGGCCTGAACTACGGGCTGCAACTGAAAGACATGAGCCAGGTCTTGCATGGGAGTTCGGGCTGGAGTACCGGGTCACGGCACATCTTTAGCGAGCTGATCGACGGCGAACAGCCGAGTAGCTCGTCTGTCGACGATGCGGTACAGCATCTTCAGCAAGGATGTTCACTCGCTGGTCGAATCGGTGTTCCGTTGATGATCGCAAACGGGACACGCTCTATTTTCGAGCAGATGCGCGGCCAGTTTGGACACGGAAAGCGCGTCCATGAGCTTTCACTCCTCTACCCCGCTACCGCTCGCGATGCGACCTGATTCACCCGGTGCAGATGATCCCGGCTTAACTCGGATTTTTAATCTAACCGCCTGCTCCCTGAAGAGAGGGCCGGCGGTACTATCATTTTACTTTTCTACGGCTGCCCAGTGAACTCCTCTGTGCCGTCGATGGTAGGTAGCCACGCGAACCTCCTCTTCGTCCAGATCTGCCGTGCTGGCTTCTCCAATTCATATCTCTGTTCGAGCGCGCCTACTCGCAGCGAATAGGCCTGTGCGTTTTCTGGTGCCGACGAATAAACGGGCCCACCGCACGTTTCGCAGAACGCGTGGATGCGCCTGTATCCTCGTTCCGAGATCTTTTCATAGGTTTTGGGCGTCCCTTTTACCAGACGGAACTTGTCTGCAGGCGCTGATATGTTCATCCTGAAAACGGAACCCGACTGACGTTGGCAGTCCGAACAGTGGCAGATCGAAACAGTGCCGGGCTCCACCTCTGCCTCATAGACAATCGCTCCGCACAGACATCGGCCGTCGACTCGCATTTTTGCCTCCATCTATTTTGAACCGATTACAAGCGAGAACTTATCTCGCCAGCTTTCACTATAGAAGCGGGATAGTTCCCGCGACAAGCCTATTTCCTGCCAGCGAACCCGTCGAGTCTATCTGCGCCATTTAATTTGTCGAGACGCGCATACCACGTTGCACTGGATGCGTCCGGTGCACTGGCGCGACCACGCGGGTACCAGTAGGCGTACCGATCCGCTGCCGGCGGGGGCAAGGCAACGCAACGCTATTCAGTAGTGACCGAGCAGGGAAGCGCTCTTCGCCAACGTGTTGCTCGATCAGCGATGGCTTGTGGAATTCAAGTGACAGTATGCTCAGTACGAAGGTAGGCTGGTGGAACCTTCGATTGGCCTACATCACTGGACAGTCCCTCCGAGCGTATTGCTGACGGACGCAACCAGTTGCGTTGGTGCCACCAGCCCAGTTCTTCGTGATCATTCCGGCCTATGCCGCGCCGTTCGCCGGCACAGCCGCTCCCAGTTCTGGTGAGCGAGTCTTGCCTTATCGGCACCATTCAGAGTGAGTCCATTCACGAAGCGTTTCGCGTCACCTCCCGGCCGGTATTGGTAAGGGTAATCCGTCGAGAAAAGGACGCGATCAGTGCCAACTGCTTCGATCGCGCGCTGCAGATAGTTCTCGCTGAACATGCCGCTCGCCGTCAGGTAGAGGTTGCGTCGCGCATATTCCAAGAGCGGCTTTTGCAGATTCGACACCCGATCCAGCATGACAAGCCGCTCGAGATAGAAGATCACGACCTCCCCCCAGTGTCCAAGTATCACCTGTAGATCGGGATAACGGTCGAACACGCCGGCCAGAACAATGCGGAGGAATTCGATGCCAGCCTCGTAGTGCCACCCCAGGCCAAATGTCGAAAAAGCCAGATCGAGCGACGTCGAAAAGCCGCTGTAGTATGCGTCGCGCACGACCGTCTGCGGAATCTGCGGATGAATCAGCAAGGGGACGGCGAGATCGGCTGCGCACGCATACGTGGGTTCAAACAGTGCGTCATCGAGATGCTTGTTTCCCACCCGGCCGTACAGAATGGCGCCCTTGGCACCTAGGTCTGTCACGGCTCGACGCAGTTCGTCCGCGGCGGCGTCAGGACTATCAAACGGTAATGTGGCGAGCGCCTGAAAGCGCGCCGGATTGCGCTGCACGGTTTCGGCCAGCAGATCATTGACGCGTCGAGCCATGCCGATGCTGTGGTCACCGAGGTTGTTCAACCCGGGGGTGGTCAACGACAGAACCTGCAGGTCAACGCCCGTTTCATCCATCAGAGCCAGCCGTTTCTCGCCGAGCTCAGCGAGACGCTTCTCAAGGACCGGCGTGTTGAGCGCAAGGGTACCGTCATCTGCCCCAGGAATAGTCAACCAGGCGTCTTTGATTTCGGCCGGCAGGACATGTTCTTCGATTCCCACGATCTTCATGGCCACGCTCTTCTCCCGCAGTGGAAATGTCCGCCATGGGCTGGAACCGCGCGACCCATGCAAAACGGCCGATCTGCTGCAATCCCGGACATCATGGCGGCATCGCACATCGCCCGCCAAAGGCAAGCGGTGCTGGCAATACGGACCTACTGCCCGGATAAGCGCAGCATGGCCTCCGGGTAGCGCGCACCCTGGACGACAATGTTCGCTTGCTGGATCTCCTCGAGGTCGGCTTTATCGAGCCTCACGTTCAGCGCACCGATGTTCTCCTCGAAGCGTTCTAGCTTTCTCGTGCCAAACAGCGGCACGATCCACAGCTTTTGCGCCAGCAGCCATGCCAGCGCTATCTGGGCCGGTGTCGCGCGGTGTTTCTGCCCGATCCTGGTGATGAGGTCAACCAGCCTCTGGTTGGCGGCTCGGGCCTCTTCGGAGAACCGCGGCGTCTGCGCACGGATATCGGAGCTGTCGAAAGTCGTATTGACGTCGATCTTGCCCGTCAGGAAACCTTTGCCAAGCGGGCTATACGGCACCAGCCCGATGCCCAGTTCTTCGAGTGTTGGGATGATCTCAACCTCTGGCTCGCGGGTCCACAGCGAATACTCGCTCTGCAGCGCGGCGAGCGGCTGCACCGCATGCGCGCGGCGTATCGACTGCGCACTCGCCTCGGACATCCCGAACCACAGCACCTTGCCTTCGGCGATCAAATCTTTCACCGTGCCGGCGACGTCTTCCATTGGCACTTCGGGGTCAACCCGGTGCTGATAGTACAAGTCGATATGGTCAGTGCGCAGGCGCCGCAAGCTGCCCTCGATGGAGCGGCGGATCTGAGCGGGCTTGCTGTTGACGCCGCCACGATGTTCGCCCGTATCCTGGTCGATGTCCCAGCCGAACTTGGTCGCGATCCTGACCTCGTTACGCATGGGTGCGAGCGCTTCGCCCACCATCTCTTCGTTGGTCCATGGGCCATAGACTTCTGCGGTATCGAAGAAGTCCATGCCACGCTCGACAGCGGTGCGAATGAGGGCGATCATCTCTGCACGGTCGGGCAATTCCCGCGCCTTGCCGTAGCCCATCGCCCCGAGAGACAAGGCCGACACGTCAAGCCCTTGGCCAAGTTTGCGCTTGATCATGCTGCATCTCCTGTTTCGCCGCGCGGCGTGATACAAACCGTTGCAGCGCGCGCCTGCTCGCTAATCATTGGTTCCAGGTAACTGCTGTTCGCGTACTTGGCTCGGTAAGCATCGTCGATGCGGTCGTTGACTGGTCCGTGTACGGCCTCGAACCAAACGTTCCGGGTCATCCCGGCGGCGACAATGCGGCCCGCCTTCTGACGAATCGCGGCTTGATACCAGCGTGAGCGTTGGCCGTTGTAGGCGCGTACGTAGAGCGCACCATCCATCACAACCTCCCAGATCCACGTCGGACTGCCAAACGTTGTGCCGTCCTCGCGTAACGGTGCAACCTTTAGATCGTCCGCGCGATCGATCCTTGAAAGTTCATCCTGCGTCCAACTCATGGCTCACCTCTCTCATTAACGCGAACGGCGTTCTTATCCTCCGCCGCCCCCGATGTCGCCGCGGAGTGCAGGCGGCCGCCACTCGCTTCAGCCGCGTCGATTATCGCGACGTCGCCCAAGTGGCAGCCGTCACACTCACGGAAGAACACCTGGCTTACGGCACTTTCGAATTGTGCGCGCCCGGCGTTCTTTGCGGCGGGATATCGCCGCGACGCTTCCGACAAGCTTGGACGCCAGATCAGTGGCGCCACGATCGACCGTCGCGGCATTAAAGATGCTCCGAGTGACATGATCACGATGTTCGAGCACTACGACCATGGCGGCTTGCTGGGCAACCCACTCATGCTCACGACGATCCTCGGCCGGGAACCACGTACACTGCACGCCTATTTCGAGGAACTGGCCGAACATCGGGTTGCAGGCGGACAGGGGCCGGGCCCATCCTGAAGAGGTTGGTGGCGTTTTTCGAGGAGCCATGCGAAGCAGGCAGCCGCGCATGGCTGCCTCATCCATGCGATGTGCATCCGTCCCGTCAAATACCAATGATCGGCTCCGTCTTCAGGTCGCCTGGTCCACGTTGAGCTGGCTGACAACCGCCTGGCCCACGCCGTGTGCGGAGGCCGGATTCTGGCCGGTCACGAGACGGCCATCGACGACGACGTTCTCGCTCCAGTTCGGAGCAGGACGGTGCAGTGCACCGCGCTGTTTCAACGTGCTCGCCAGCAGATAAGGCACGACCTTCGTGTAGTTGACCTCCGCTTCCTCCTCGTCGGTGAAACACGCCAGCTTCTTGCCGGCCACCAGGTAGCTGCCGTCCGAGAGCGTCGCGTTCACCAGCGCGGCCGGGCCGTGACAAACCGCCGACACGATGCCGCCCGCTTCCCAGATCTCGCGAACGATTTTCTGCACAGCCGGGCTATCGGCGAAATCCCACATCGTGCCGTGACCACCGGCGAAGAAGACGGCCGAATAGCGCGAAGGATCGAGATCGCTGAGCACTAGCGAATGGGCAAGCTTGTCGCGAAAACGCTTGTCCTTCCAGTAGCGATCATTGACGGGGTCTGACAGATCGAAGAAATCGATGGGCGGGTGGCCACCACGAATCGAGGCGATTTCTACCGGGATGCCGGCTTCTTCGAACACGGCCAATGGATGCGTCAACTCGACCATCGCAAAACCGGTCGGCTCGCCCGAATCGCCGCGGATCGGATGGCTGGTGACCACGCACAGGATGGGCTTGATGCGGGCGCTGTTCATGCTTGCTGTCCTGCGGTTTTCAGTGAAGCCATGTCGATGACGAAACGATATTTCACGTCGCTTTTTAACATGCGTTCATAGGCTTCGTTGATCTTCTGGATAGGGATGATCTCGACGTCCGAGACGATGCCATGCTCGCCGCAGAAATTGAGCATTTGCTGGGTTTCGCGCACGCCGCCGATGAACGACCCCGAGATCGCCTTGCGGCCACGCACGAGCGATCCGGCATTCACAGGGGTGCTGAGTGGCCCCATGTAGCCGACGAGTACTAGCACGCCTTCCAATGCAAGGGTCGGCATGTAGGGATTGACGTCGTGATCATAGGGGACTGTGTTGATGATCACGTCGAATCGGCCGGTAACGGCCTTCATCTGTTCGGGGTCGTTCGACAGCACCACATGATCGGCACCGAGGCGCATCGCATCGTCTTCCTTGGCCGCCGAACGTGTGAATAGCGTGACATCGGCACCGAGCGCTTTGGCCAGTTTCAAGGCCATGTGACCAAGCCCGCCGAGGCCGATCACCGCAACCTTGCTGCCCTCGCCAACGTTCCAGTGGAGCAGCGGCGACCACGTTGTGATACCGGCGCAAAGGAGCGGTGCCGCGCCTGCTGGATCGAGGCCGTCGGGGAGCGACAGCACGAACTTGTCGCGCACGACAATCACATCCGAGTAGCCGCCATACGTGATACTCCCGTCCTGCCGATCGACGCTGTTGTAACTGAACGTGGAACCCTCGACGCAGTCTTGCTCCCATCCCTTCAGACAAGGTTGGCAGTGCTGACAGGAATCGACCATGCAACCGACGCCGACCATGTCGCCCACCTTGAAGCGAGTCACGTTCTCACCGACTTCGCGCACGCGTCCGATGATCTCGTGGCCAGGCACGATCGGATAGGTCGTGAAGCCGAGGTGGTTGCGTGCCATGTGCACATCGGTGTGACAGACGCCGCAATAGAGGATATCGATCATGACATCGTCCGACCGCGGAGCGCGCCGCTCGAAGGCGAAATGTTGGAGCGGATCTGTGGCCGAATGAGCGGCGAACCCCGTTGCATTCATGAAGTGCAGTCCTCGTCGCGCGTCGCGCGATCGCAGTGAATAGATGGTCCGGTCACGCCATACGAGGTGACCGAACGTGACACCCGAAGCTCAGGCTCAGGCATTGCCGGGAGCGAACAGCGCTTCCCAGTTCGTGAAAGGGCCAAGCGGGATGACGTCCCAGTCGATCAGCCCGGCCCTGGCCAGCGGGAACTCGGCAAGCGCCTTCTTTGCGGCGTCGACCGACTCGGCTTCCGCGATGATGGCGACACCGGGACGGTCCTGTCGAAAATAGATGTCGCGGATGATGCCGCCTTTGTACATCTGCCACGCATGGCGGGCTTCGTCCCGCATGTGTGGCTGGTATTTCTCGAGGCTGGCGCCCGGCTGGGGGACATCGAGGCAAAGCAGTTTCATCGTCGGTCTTCCTTAAGCGGTGCAGAACGGTTCAGGCGGGCTGGAAGCGGCTGACTATCGTCGCCACGCGGCGACCGAGGTATTGGGCTGTCGTGAGGTCGCTTGCCGGCGGTGCGACATCTGGTCCCTGATCCACGTTCGCATGTGTCATGACACCCAGCCAGCTGCCCAACCTGTTCAGATCGTCGGGGCTGGCGGTGCTGCTGTTGTTGCCGGGCATGAGGTCGAGGCCAACCCAGATCATCCCGTGCTGTGCAGCGAATAGCGCCATCGATACGAGCGAGTTCAGCTTGTCACCGTGCTGCGCACCCGAGTTGGTGAACCCCGCGGCGATCTTGTTGCGCCACTTGAGCTCGGTCCACGCGGCCTTTGTGGAATCCTCGAAGAACTGTTTGAGCCGGGCGCTGATCATGCCGTTGTAGGTTGGCGAACCGAAGACGATCGCGTCGCTCGCTTCGAGCGTTGCCCAATCGACGCCGCCGGCGACCGCAAACAGCTTCGCCTCGGCCTCGGGGACCTGCCCAACGCCTTCCGCAACGGCCTGGGCCACCCGCGCGGTGTGGCCGTAGCCACTGTCATGCACGATCGAGATCAACACCTGTTTGTCCTTTGCCTTGAGGGTTTCACGCTTCCGCGTGGTTTGTGTGACCACGCTCCGTGAGCGCAGCGCGAAATTTCGTCGCTGGTTGGTTACTCTAAAGTAGAATTCCTTGAAACATAGGCGGAAATAATTCCCACCTGTGCTTCCTAAATTTCTACAATCTTAAGGACAAGCCCGTGCGCGACAGATTTGATGGGGTGCAGCTGTTCGTTGAAGTTGTCGAAGCGGGCGGCTTTGCGAAAGCCGGTGAACGGCTGTCGCTGACGCGCTCGGCGGTCGGAAAGGCTATCGCGCGTCTCGAGGAACGGCTCGGAGTGCAGTTGTTCCAGCGCACCACCCGGAATCAGTGCCTCACCGAAGACGGACAGCAGTACTACGAGCGCTGCCTTCGCGCTATCGAAGAGTTGCGCGCTGCGGAAACCATGCTGGAAAACGGCCGCCGCGAAGTGGTGGGAAAGTTGCGCGCCACGCTCCCCACGCTGTTCGGCCGCTATTGCGTCGCCCCGATCCTGCGATCGTACGCGCGCGAACATCCAAAACTCGAACTGGAATTGAACTTCAGCGATCGACAGGTCGACGTGATCGCTGAGGGATTCGACCTGGCGGTGCGCAACGGTGTGGCGGGTAACGGCGTTACGCTGCGCGCACGCCGCCTGGTCAACCAGCGCAAAGTTCTCTGTGCGTCGCCGGCCTATCTCGCCACGCGGGGCGAACCTCATACGCTGTCGGATCTGGCGAAGCACGACCTGCTCCCCTACTGGCGCAACGAGCACGGCTTGATCTGGCAGCTTCCTGACGCGACCGATGCGCTGGTCGATTTTCAGCCCAAGTCCCGCTTGCGTTTCGACGATCTCGAGGCGATTGCTGATGCGGCCGGCGACGCCATGGGCCTGGCGTGGCTTCCGTACTGGCTGATTCGCGACCGGTTGCGACGGGGCGAGCTGGTCGAGATCTGGGGGCATCGACCGACCGCCGTCATGGAGTGCTACGCCGTCTGGCCGGCCGCGCAGTATCTTCCGCTGCGCTCCCGTCTGGCTATCGACGTGCTCGCCACCGAGCTGCCGAAACGGTTGGAGGAATAATCGCACCGTTGCCCGTTCGATCGCGTTACGAACACATCGCCCAACGTCGACCCAACAAGCGAGACCTCATATGACAAAACATCGCATTCATTTGGGACTATGGCTGCTCGCCGCCGCCATGCTCTGCAGCCCCAGAATAAATTCGCTGCACGTACAGGAACCACCAGACAAGACCGTGGTGCGCATTGCCGAACTGGTGATCGATCCTGCACAACTGGAGACCTACAAGGCGATCGTCAAGGAAGAGATGGCCGACTCCGTCCGGCTCGAACCCGGCGTGCTCGCCATCTACTCGGTCGCCGAGAAAGACAAACCCAACCATTTGCGTTTTTTTGAGATCTACGCCAGCGAGGAAGCCTATCGGGCGTACATCGAATCGGCGCATTTCAAAAAGTATGTCGCGCTGACCCAACGGATGATCCAGTCGCGCGAACTGATCGACACGATGCCCGTACAGCTCAGCGCCAAAACGCGGCAACCGTAACCGGCCGACTTTCTTCACTTACAATGGAGAACCCATACGTGAAACGGAAGCATACCTTGCTGACGGCGATCGGCGCGACCGCTGCGTTAGTCGTCAATGTATCCCCCGCACTTGCGCAGACGCCTACGTCCGGGTCCCAACCCGCGCATGGCAAAACACCCGCGTACTATATTGCTGACTTCGAGCTCACCGATCCCGAAGGCATCAAGCCGTACCGCGACCAGGTAGATGCCACATTCCAACGCTACGGCGGACGTTACATCGTCCGTGCCGCCCATGTAGACGGATTGGAAGGCAGTCCGCCGAACCATCGCCTGATCATCATCGAATTCGACAGCCTCGAGCTTGCCCGTGCCTGGTACAACTCGCCCGAGTACGCCAGAATCCGCCCGTTCCGCCAGCGCTCCGGCCACACGAACGCCTACATCGTCGAGGGACTCGCGCAGTAGCAGACGATCTGGCAGATGTTCGCGTGCGAGAACCGTAACCATCAAAACGATGCCATGTAAGAAGCGATTCGAATAGTGACAGAAACTGTCACCACCCCCTGCATAGAATGGCACCGCGAACGAAGGGCAGCGAACCGCGCTGCCCCTATCACCGAGAAGGAATTGCACGATGCCTCGATTCGAACCGCTCGACCCCGTTTATCCGGTAGCCCGCCAGGCAGACATCGACACCGGCCCCATCGTCATGGTCAACCTTCTGACGATGGTTCCGGATGACGAGGCCTCGTTTCTTGCAGCGTGGACGGCCGATTCGCTGTTCATGAAGCGACAACCCGGCTTCATCTCGACGCAGTTGCATCGCGCGATCGGCGAGAACCCGACCTATCTCAACTATGCCGTCTTCGATAGCGTGGCCGCATGGCGCAATGCCTTCGGGACGCCCGAGTTCCAGGAAAGGCTCAAAGCACACCCTGCATCCGTCGTGGCCCGGCCCCACCTGTTCGCCAAGGTCGCGGTTCCGGACCTGTGCACGGCTTGATGCCGAGGTAGCGAGACACATGAAACGCATCCAATACAGCCGCTATGGCGGTCCGGAGGTCATGCGGGTGGAGGATTTCCGATTGCCTGCGCCGGGCAAAGGCGAAGTAGCCGTGCAGGTCAAGTTTGCCGCCATCAATCCGATCGACTGGAAGCTGCGCAACGGACAGATGAAGATCGTTACGGGCAAGACATTTCCTCGCGCGATGGGCATGGATTTTTCAGGGACAGTCATCGGCGTCGGTCCCGGTGTGAAGCAGTACAAGGCAGGCGACGCGGTATTCGGTCTGGCCCGCTTCAAGGAAAGCGGCGCGCTCGGAGAAGCAGTCGTGACGAAGGAGAACTTTCTCGCGCGAAAACCCGAGAATCTTTCATTCGAGCTCGCGGCATGCCTCGGAACCCCTGGCGTCACAGCGTGGAACGGGCTGATCGACAAAGCGAAACTGCAAACAAACCAGCACGTCTTCATCAACGGTTGCGGAGGAGCGGTCGGCGAAGCCGCCGTGCAGATCGCGCGGCTTTTCGGCGCCGTGATCTCGGGCAGTTGCAGCGCGCGGGACATGGAGCGCGCCACATCACTCGGTGTGCAACACGTCTACGATTACCGGACGACCGAACTATCGAAAAGCGCTACACCCTTCAATGTGGTTTACGATACCGCGGCCACCATGACGGTATCGGACGGCCTGGCCATGCTGCGCCGGAGTGGTGTGTTTCTGGATCTTAACCCAGGCCCGGGCAAGCTTATTCGTTCGCTTTTCGACCGACGGCTCAAGCCCATCATTGGTTCGCCGAGGGCCGAGATTCTGGAAAAACTGGCGAGTGCCGCTCGCGAAAACAGATTCAGAGTGCCCATTGGAGAAACCGTTTCCCTGAAGGGTGCCATCCAGCTCATTGCCGAGCTGGAACGAGGCCGTAAGCTAGGCGGCAAAGGCGTTGTGGCAATGGAGTGAGCATGGCCAGAAGTCATCGACTGTTCGATCTGATGCAAGTGCTTCGACGACACCGAAGAACGGTGTCGGGCAAAGCGCTTGCGCTCGAACTGGGTGTGTCGCTGCGCACCATCCGTCGGGACGTCGCGACGCTGCAGGAGATGGGCGCCGAGATTCATGGAGAGCCCGGCGTCGGCTATATCCTGCGGCCAGGCTTCCTGCTGCCTCCACTCTCTTTCACCGCGGAAGAAATTCAGGCGCTAGGCATCGGCGCGCAGTGGGTCAGTCGCCAAACCGACGATGCGCTCGCGCTTGCCGTGACGAATGCGCTGGCCAAGATCGACGCTGTGTTGCCTGCTGAGATGCGAGCCGTGCTCCAGGACGATACGGTCTACGTGGGCCACCCGTTGAAGAGCCAAGCGCGACTCGACTTAAGCAACATCCGCCGGGCGCTCCGCGAACAGCGAAAGTTGCGTATCACCCTATCGATAGAACACGCGCCGGCGGACAAACAGGTGGTCTGGCCGATCATGTTGGGTTTGATCGATGCCAAGAGGTTCATCGCCGCCTGGTGCGAGTTGGACGGCCAATTCCGCGTGATCGGCATGGACGACATTGCTACCGCGGAAGTTCTAGCAGAACGCTACGCTCGCAACCGCCGCCAGCTAGTCAAGGAATGGCGCACCCAGGAGGTGCGACCGTGCAATAGTCAAGACAGCGTTTGCTAACGAGGTTGGAATTGTGTCCATGTATGGCGTGCTGACCCAACAACGAGCCGCACTGCGGCAGCAACGGCGTCGCGACGCAAGGTCGCCGCGGTTCGCAGCTATTGGCGTTGGTGTTCGGACGGCCTCTCACTCGCAGCCGACACGGCGCGCCGCTGCTTTAACCTAACGATGTCTGAGTGTCCTGACATACACGGCAAGTCCAGTGTCAGAGGTCCAGCACGAGTTCCTCTGAAATTGCCCGTGACACGCAGACTATGATCTGTCTCGCTTTCTCATCCTCCTGCAATACGAGGTCGCGATGATCTGCCGTACCGCCGCAGAGCCCAGTCCGGCAGGAACCGCAGGTCCCGCTTTCACAAGAGCTGGCAATGCGGATCCCGGCATCTCGAAGAACCTCGAGGATGGTCTTGTCAGCTGGAATCTCGTATGTCCCACCTGACTGTGCCAGTTTGACTGCAAATGGTTTGTTCTCTCTGAGAACCGAACCATCGACACCAAAGCTCTCGAAATGAATGCTTCCCGGCGACCAGTGTCCCGTCATATCCCTGACCGCATCCATCAACGCGCGCGGCCCGCAACAATACACGTGTGCCCTACCTGGTCGTTCGAAAACAGACCAGAAGTCGAACGACTTCAAAGGGTCGCCATAGTCATGATGTACTGTGACGTACGGCCGCCACTCATCGCTCGAGAGATCCTCAAGAAACGCCGTCCCCTCCGGATCCCTGGCGACGTAAATCAACCGGAACTTGCGCCGCCCTTCTGAACGCAATTGATGCATCATCGAGAGCATCGGAGTGATACCGATTCCCCCGGCGATCAAAATAAACTCCTGCGCCCGCGCATCGAGCGGAAAGTCGTTCCTGGGCGCCGATGCAAAAATCAAGTCACCCTCCTTCGTATCGTCGATCATACTGATCGAACCGCCGCGCCCGTTGGCATCCCGCTTTACCGCAATGACGTAACGGTCCCGCTCTTCGGGACTGTTGCAAAGCGAGTAGCGGCGCCGGGCGCCGCTTGGTACCTGGACGGTAACGTTGGCCCCCGCCGCAAACGGTGGCAGGTCATCCTCGACGGGACTGCGCAGCTCAAAACGCCAGATGTCGCGCGCCACTTGCCGCTTCCCCGCGACTCTCAAACTTGACAGGACGTCGTCCTGGTTAGTGCTCATACAAGTCTCCGCTAAATCGTTCACTCTATTGCCCGCTATAGATTAGATATCTAATTATATAGTGCCTCGGCAGTAGGCGCAGACCGTGTTCGTCGGTAGAAACCCTTGGTTGCCAAAAACTCCAAGCTTCCCTAATCTCGTAAATTAGAGGTCTAATTATTTCCAAGGCTGCGCGCGAGTGATACCCCCGCAACCGGCGTATATCGCCCAACGACGCAAGCAAACCCGGAGACGTAGATGGCAGATTCAGCACTGAGATATGGACAGTCGTCCGGGCGCGCCACGGCGGGTGCACAGGAAGTCGAAGGAACTTACAGGAAGGTCACGCTCCGTCTGATGACTTTTCTCTTCTTGTGTTGGGTGCTCAACTATCTCGACCGGGTCAACGTCAGCTTCGCCCAACTACAATTGAAGCAGGATTTGGGGCTAAGTGATGCAGCGTATGGACTCGGTGTAAGCCTTTTCTTCATCGGTTACATCCTGCTCGAAGTACCGAGCACCTTGCTACTCAAATGGATTGGCGCCCGCCGAACTGTCACGCGCATCATGCTGCTGTGGGGCAGCATCTCGACCGCGATGGCATTTATGACGGCCCCATGGCAGTTTTACCTTGCCCGCACACTGCTGGGTGCAGCGGAAGCCGGTTTCTGGCCTGGCATCATCCTCTACCTGACCTACTGGTACCCCGCTGTTCGTCGCGCGCGAATCACATCGCGCTTCCTGCTGGCCATTGCGGCCGCAGGCGTTATCGGTGGCCCGCTTTCCGGTTTCATCCTTCAGAACTTCGCGGATGTCTGGGGCTATCGTAATTGGCAGTGGCTGTTCTTTCTCGAAGGCCTTCCCGCAGTCATCGCTGGCGTCGTTGCATTCTTTTATCTGACCGACCGGCCCGAGGAAGCGCACTGGCTCACCAGCGATCAGAAGCAGATAATTCTCGACGACATCGAGGCGGACCGACGCGCAAAGCCCGACGATGCACCGAACAGGCTGCTCGCTGCCCTTCGTGATCCAAAGGTCTACGTTATGGCGGCCGGTTGGGCTACCGTGCCGCTTTGCGGCACGATCCTGAACTACTGGACACCAACGATCATCAAGCAAGCCGGCATCAGCAACATACTGCACATCGGCCTATTGTCGGCATTGCCTTATATCGTCGGCGCGGTCGGCATGCTGATCATCGCACGAAGCTCAGACCTGATGCTCGAGCGCCGGTGGCACTTCATCGCATCGACGACAGCGGGTGCCATGGGAGCTGCGACGCTCACCATGCTGACTCACAACTGGACTGCGGCGATTTTGTGTCTCAGTCTCGTGTCGATCAGCTACTTTGCAGCGGCAGCGATCATCTGGTCTATCCCGCCGACCTATCTTACCGGCGATGCCGCGGCAGGCGGGATCGGCGTCATCAGCAGCCTCGGACAGGTCGGTGCGTTCTTCGCTCCTATCGTCTTGGGTTGGATCAAAAGTGTCACGGGCACCTTCGCGGCCGGCCTCGTTCTTGTCGCCATTCTCGTGTTTCTCGGGGGCGTCGTCGTGCTGCTCGGCGTGCCTGTAAAAAAGCCCGCCGCATGAGCGCCCTTTCACACAGCACATATCTGCAATCAGTACGGGAGTATCAATGAGCAAGCTTCAGCTTTCCATCGCTGTCGGGAACTATGACCGCATCCGGCCGCTCGTCGATGGTGACGTCCAGATCGACGGCGTCGATCCTGTATTCATGTTGCAGGAGCCGGAGGAAATTTTCTTCCGTGCGTTTCGGCATGCGGACTATGACGTCTCCGAACTCTCACTGAGCAGCTACTCTGTCAAGACTGCAGCGGGGATCTCACCGTACATCGCCGTGCCAGTCTTCCCGTCGCGCGCATTTCGCCACACGTCCGTCTACGTTCGCGCTGACAGGGGAATCACCTGTCCCGAAGATCTGAAGGGCAAGCGGATCGGCGTTCCGGAATATCAGCTGACGGCAAACGTCTGGGTCCGCCTCTACCTCAACGAAGAGTATGGCGTCAAAGCATCTGACGTCAGTTGGGTTCGGGGAGGTTACGAAGACCCAACGCGCGTAGAAAAGATCGCCCTTCAGCTACCGCCAGACGTGCACCTTGAGAACGCACCGGAAGGAAGGACAATCTCAGGCATGCTCGAATCCGGCGAAATCGACGCACTCATCGGACCTCGAGCACCGTCGTGCTTCGAGCGAGGGCATCCGCAAATCAAGTATCTATTTGAAGATCCTCACGCGAGCGCAGCAGAATGGTACCGCCGGACATCGATTTTTCCGATCATGCACACCTTGGGCATCCGGAAGGAACTCGCCGAACGCCATCCTTGGCTGCCCGGAGCCATGGTCAAGGCATTCGAAAAATCGAAGGCTGTCGCACTTTCCCGCCTGAACGACACTTCTGCGACGAAGGTTACGCTTCCCTTCGTGGAAGATCATCTGCGTGCCGCGCGCAAGCTAATGGGCCCGGATTTCTGGTCGTACGGATTTGCGGCAAACGAAGGCATCATCAACCGATTCCTCAAGCAACACTTCGACGAGGGTCTCTCGGAGCGCCTGCTGGAAGCGAAAGAGTTGTTTCATCCAGCCAGTCTTGAGAGCTTCAAGCTCTGACGGGGCTTCATCTCGTGTCTCGAACGAAGCAGCAATGTCTGCGAATCTAACGGTCGAAACGCCACCTAGGAGCATTCCTGTCTTCCTCACTGCCGCCGCTTGTCTTACGCGGGAGATTGGCATTACCCGCTGAGCGCCATACACCAAGGAAACGTTCAAAATCGCGAACGGTCTGTCAGTCGCCTCTATTGCTCGTGCGAAGCTGATGACGCTGAGCTGCCATCTCAAATGCCGACGAAACGTGGCTCGACTGCGAACCCTTGATGTTTGCCGCAGGCAATACCGTCATTGTCAAAGCGCCGGAGCAAGCACCTCGTTCCTGTCGGCGGCTCGCCGACTATCCTGCATATCGCTTCGGGCGACCAGTTCGCCCAGCACGCCTGCCGAAAACGATTGGACTTCGCGTGCGGCACCAGAACGCGATAATATTATGAGCGATGCAATCCTAAACACGGCAAAGCCCATGGCTTCTCAACGCAATTTGAAGGAACATTCCACCTCCGACGCGATGCTCCGCCACTGGCGGGAAGCGGTTCCGAACGACCGGCTTGCACACTTGGTCAAGGACGCAGCGCGGGCGATGGTCCGAGGCCTGCACATGCGTCTAGCCAAGTATGAGGTGTCGTTTGGACACTGGGCGTTTCTCCGCATCCTCTGGGAGCAGGACGGCCTCACGCAAAAAGAGTTGAGCGTCGAAGCCGGCGTGATGACGCCAACTACGTTCACGGCTGTGTCTGCAATGGAGAAGCTGGGCTATGTCGAGCGCAGGCAGGCGCCCGACAACCGGAAGAACACATATGTCTACCTCACTTCCAAAGGCAAAAGCCTCAAGAAAAAGCTCGTGCCGCTCGCGGAGGAGGTGAACGAGATAAGCGTCAGAGGATTAAAAGAAAGCGACATCAAGATCGCCCGGAAGGTGCTGCTTACCATCATAGAGAACATGGCGAGAGATGAGGCAGAATCCGACGATCCTGCTCGCCGGATTCCGTCCACACGTGAGTTCGGCAACCTCATCGCCTCGCGCGGTGAAGAATACGAAAACGGCTGACCCCGGCGGTACTACTCATTGGTCTACAGCTGGCAAATTCGCTAAATGGCTAATAAAATCACGCACGGATATTTGCCAGCCTCTCAGCGGTCGCGTTCCGGCATGCACGACTTTCCCCACCACCGACGCCCTACTCCCAAATGGATGAACTGACCCGCCACGCGCTGACGCGTAACGTACAAGACGCTCTCGAGGAGGACACAGGTAGTGCCGACTGGACGTCACGGCTTGTGGACGATTCGGCGGTGGCAACGGCAATCCTAATCGTGCGCGAGGCAGCTGTGCTTTGCGGCCAGCCGTGGTTTGACGAAACGCTGGCGCAGGTAGATTCCCGCCTGGATGTCAACTGGAAGGTTGAGGAAGGTGCATCCATGACGGCTGGCCAGACCGTATGTGAAATTCGCGGACCAGCCAGAAGCCTCTTGACAGCCGAGCGCACGGCGCTCAATTTTCTGCAGATGCTTTCGGGGGTAGCGACGGCCACCCGCAGGTCCGTGCAGATCGTCGCAGGCACCCGAACGCGCGTGCTCGACACGCGCAAGACACTCCCCGGCCTAAGGTTCGCACAGAAATACGCCGTACGGATCGGCGGTGGATTCAACCATCGGCTTGGGCTGTTTGACGGGATCCTGATCAAGGAAAACCACATTCAGGCAAGAGGCGGCATCGTCGCTGCGCTCAATGCGGCTCGCGAGCTCGATGCTGGCGTTCCCATCCAGATCGAAGTGGAAACGCTGGACGAACTGGTTACCGCTCTATCTGCCGGTGCTCGGTCAATCCTGCTCGACAATTTCAGTGAGCTGGACATGCGTGAAGCTGTACGGCTCAATGCGGTGCGGGCGGAACTTGAAGTTTCGGGTGGCGTGTCAGATGCAACTTTGCGCTCGATCGCGGAAATCGGTGTCGATCGTATATCCATTGGCAGTCTCACCAAGAACGTTCGCGCTATCGACTTCTCCCTGAGATTCGTGTGAAGTGCTGGCTCATCTATGAGTGGAAGCAGTCTGGAATGCAAGAAGGCCGCAGATGCGGCCTTCTCTTTTTTGGCGGCGAGTGGTGCCGGCCCTACAGTTCGACGTCCTTCCCTTCTTCGTTCGACGTCAGTATCGCGAGGCAAATTTCCAGCGTCTCTCTGGCCCATTGTCCATCGTGAATCGGTGGCGCTTTCCCCCGAACCGCATCGTACAGCTCGTCGATCACTTCTCTTCGCGGCACCGATGGCAAGTCGAGAGGTCGTTTTTCCGAACACGTGTCGCCATAAACGAGAATGCTGTCTGCCATTGGCCGGAGGTCCCCTCGTTCGCACGATACGATCACAGGACCGAAATGCTGATGGTAGAGGGAGACACACTCTGAGGACGGTGGCTTGTACGAAGCACCACCGTATGTGCCCTCAGCCTTGAGCCGCGCTTCTTGCTCAGGAGACGGTAGCGTCGCCAGTCGCCGTCTCGCGTTTCCATACGCGTGCGGACTCTTCGCCGCGCCCATTTCGCTGATCCAGCCCATCCATTCGTCGGAGTCGAAGTGTCCGTATCCGCTATAAGAGACCGAGGCGAACGCACCGCACTCGAACCAGATGATGGCGCTATACGCTCCCTCCGTCGGCCTTTCAACGTCCCATCGCCCGACGGTCGCTCTGAGACGCCTCGCCCGCGAACCCACCAACAACCGCACAATGTCCACCTGGTGCGCGGCCTGACTGAAAACCGCGCCGCCCCCTTCCGCTGTCGACAGTTCTTCTGGACGGCGAGGACGGTAGAGGTAGTCGGTAAAGTTCGCAGCATGAATCATCCTGACAGATCCAAACTCCCCGCTCTCCAAAAGCCGTCGCGTCTCAAGATACGGAGTGTCAAAGCTGTGGCAATGACCCACAATAAGCGCGACGCCTGCCCGTCGACAGGCGTCGATCATCCGGTCGCATTCTGCGAGACTCAGGGCCATCGGCTTTTCGACGAGAACATGCTTCCCTCCCGCTGCCGCGATCTCCGTATGCGCCGCGTGAAACTGGTGCGGACTGGCGATATAGATCGCCTCGACGTTCGGGTCTGCAGCGAGCTCGCGGACATCGGCATACGTCGACGCCGAGAAGTCCTTGGTGAACTGCTGCCGGGCTTCTGCACGTGGGTCGCAGGCGGCGACCAGCTCTACCCGTCGGTCAGCCAGAAACGTTGGCAGCATCAATGAAAATGCTCGCCCCAGTCCGGCTACACCAATGCGTAACCGACGCGGTTGCACTACTTCGGCGGACATTTAACGCGTTACCTGATAGTTTGTTTCCAGCGCCGGCTGATCCATATCTCCCCAGACGTACCTCGCCTCGTACGCACGCCAGTCGACTTCCTTTGGGATTACTGCCTGGAACGAACAGACGGCCTGCGGCGCGGCCAGGTCGGCCGTTCCAATTGCCGTTGCGCCACGGTTAAACTCGGACAGTGCCTCGAGCATCCGCTTTCGAAACTCGACAATTGCCAGATCACTCGCACCGAGCCGCTCGTCTGAGCGATTGGCGATTGACCCCATCGTCACCCACATCGCGATGTCCTGATTGGGGAAGCCCTTGATGCCGGTGAAGTTTCCGGTCTTCATTGCCTCCCGATCCTGCCAGAATCTGTTCTCGTGATTGCGCAGGGGACGGTAGCGGTCGTCCAGATCTACGCCCACTTGCTGGCAGAGGAATTTCCGCCAGGTTTCCGTCTCGGGTGTCGTCTTCGGATCGCCCCAGGCGATGAAATAGAATGCCGTGTTCTCGTCATCCATCGGAACGTTAACGTTCGCCACGTTGTAGAGATTGTTGGGCGGGATCAGAACGGTTGCGGGAGCGATGAATACCGTCGAACGAACGTACTCGTGCGTGTTTGCGTTGAAAATCGGACGGCGGATCGCTGCGTACCGGAATCCGTAGCTCGTACGCTCGACTTGCAGACGCGGCGCCTTGTCAGTGGATGGCCTCAACCAGTTCTTGGCCGTCGCTTCCGCGCCGCCGACACGAGCCGGCACGAAGTCGGACGAGTGGAGACTGGAGCTGTGCGCAGAGTCGATGGCGCCCTCTAGAACTTGCGCCCAGTTGCACGGCAGCAGCGCTTTCGCAATCGTAACGCGCGTTTCCGCGGTCGGCGCCCACCGCGGCGGAGCAAACTCGGGAACCTCCTCCTGAGGCCCCATATAGGCCCATATCATGCCGCCCCACTCCTTGGTCTGATACGCCTTGTGCTTGACCTTCTGGGTCATCGTACTCGCGGCCGGTTCCGATACCATCTCAATGACATTGCCGGCCACGTCCATCTTCCAGCCGTGATACAGACACCGAAGCCCGCAATCTTCATTGCGGCCGTAGACCAGCGACACACGCCGATGCGGACAATACTCGTCCATGACACCTACCCGCCCTTCTGTATCACGGAAAACGACCAGGTCCTCACCGAAGACGCGCGCCTTGACAGGTGCGCCGTCCGGCTCGCTGACCTCTTCTACCAGACAGACGGGCGTCCAGTGCCGCCGCATGAGTTTCCCCATGGGCGCGTCGCCTTCAACTCGGCACAGCAACTCGTTCTCTTCCACTGTCAACATATATCGTCTCCCGGCGGCATCTGCCGCCCCGCTGGTTAAACCAGCTCAAATTCTATTAGATATCTAATTACGATGTAAACAATTTCACCCGTTTGAGCGCCACACTTCAGCCGCCGTTCGGTCCGATCTCACCACAGACGGATCAGCGCCTATTTGATTAGCCTTCTAATGTTAACTGTGCCCAACATAGTGGACAACAGCAACCTCGGACTATCTCTGATGTCGGCGTGACAAACAGCACAGCGGCGCAATGGAGCCGCCTCGGTGTGCCCTGACCTGACTAGACTCCCCATACACATCTCCCCACCACATGGAAGTCTGTAGCTACGCCGAATTGGTTTGCGCTGTCTTCCCGGCTCGCGAGAACCGTTACAGCCGAGCACCGTCGTGGTGAGCTGTTAGCCCAGCCGCTGTTTGATCACCTGTTCGGCTGCACCTCCGAATTGCATGGTGCGACGGTAATCATCGTTCTCACGGGATGCAGGTGGGTATTGGCGGGACTGCATCTCCCAAAATTGGCGCAATCTCTCCCCGTTCTATTCCCCCCGCAGTCTGTCCGGCCCCTGTTCGGCAGAGAGGATGGCTGGCCCCATTGCGAACATATAGGGGCCTTTACCCTAGTAGCGTCGACTCATCGGCCGCAGTCCGCCGGTAAGCAGCATCATCAACCGCCGGGTCCCCCACTATCCATCCGTCAAGCATGTCCGCCCATGCCTGAAGCATCGTCCTCCTCTGCTCGGCGTATTCGGCCTTGTTATACACGGCCCGTACACCGCGCTGTTCATGGGCCAGACATTTCTCTATCCAATCGCTGTTGAACCCAGCTTCGTGCAGGTGTGTGCTGGCCGTTCTCCGCAAATCGTGTACTGTGAAAGACTCGAAGTCATCAGCACCGCTGCCGCGAATGAGCTTTACGGTGCTGTCGATCACGCGGTTGAGGGTGGCGGCACTTATAGGCAATTCCGTCTCGTAACGACCGGGGTGAAGATACGAGCTTGCACCGAAGCACGTTTTGAACGCGACGAGGATATCCAGCGCCTGCTGGCTCAGATAGACATTGTGCGGCCGGCACGCTTTCGTCCTTTCTTTCGGAATGGTCCATGTTGAAGAACTGAAGTCCACCTCCTCCCACCTTGCCAAGATGAATTCCGACTTGCGCACCATTGTCAGCAGCATGAACTTGATGGCCAGACGCAGCGTCGGCAGGGTGGGCGTCCGCTCCAGCGCCTTAAAAAACACGTGGATCTCCGCGGGCGTCAGTGCCCGGTCGCGTGACTTGAACGTTGCGATAGCCGAGGGCCGGATGTCCGCGGCCGGATTGGCCACCTTTAGCCCCCTCGCCTGTACGAAACGGTAGACTTGCAGCACAATATCGCGTGCCTGAACGGCGGGAGCGGCCGCGCCTCGCTCCTTGATCTTCTCGCATCTAGCCATGAGTCGGGCCGGCGTGATTTCTTCTAGCTTTAGCCGCCCAAATTCCGCCGCGAGATTCCGATCGTAGACGGATTTCCTCATTGCACGGGTCGAGTCCGCCAGCGGGGCTTCCAAGAAGTACTTCTCGGCCCATTTCCCGAATGTGAGCGCCTCAGTCGCTTCCACTCGCTTGTCGACCTTGGCTTTTGACGGACTGATACCCTGTTCCACCTCCCTACGGGCCCGTTCGAGCAGAAGCCTCGCTTCAGCAAGGCTCAGCGACATACCGAATTTCAGCTCCTCGGCTTCGCGCGCCCCGCGGGCAGGTAGCCGCGGATCGTAGCGACCGATGACAAGCGTCTCGCGACGCCCATTGAGGCGATAGTCGAAGCGGAAACTGACCGCCCCCGACGACGTAACGGCCACATACAGGCCGCGCTGGTCGGCCACCTTATAGATACTGCCGGTGGGCTTCAGTGCCCGCAATCCGAGGTCCGTAAGCATGCGATACTCCGTGAACTGATACCGTCACTTGATACCGTCACGTCCGGTGACGGTATCAAGTTGGGTCGTCCGCAGAGAAAGATGCTATACCGTCACCGATACCGTTGATCGCACGCTGCTGTCGTTGGACACCAGCGGACCAAAAAAGACTATAAGCCTTTGATTCCGTAGGGGAAATCGAGGGTTTTTTAGACCTCTGCAGACCACTGCAGAGGATCCTAAATCATTCCCACTCGATCGTCGCCGGCGGCTTCCCCGAGATGTCGTACACGACCCGATTGATCCCGCGCACTTCGTTGATGATGCGATTCGACGCGCGACCGAGCAGCGCATACGGCAGATGCGCCCAATGCGCGGTCATGAAGTCGGTCGTCTGCACCGCGCGCAGCGACGTCACGTAGTCGTATGTCCGCCCATCGCCCATCACGCCGACCGACTTGACCGGCAGGAACACCGCGAACGCCTGGCTCGTCAGGTCGTACCAGCTCTTGCCGACGTCGGCCTCGCCGCACAGGCCGGCAGCCGCGTCCTGCGCGGTCGCGGTCGTGTTGCGCAGTTCCTCGATGAAGATCGCGTCCGCGCGGCGCAGCAGCTCCGCGTATTCGCGCTTCACTTCGCCGAGAATCCGCACGCCGAGGCCCGGGCCCGGGAACGGATGGCGGTACACCATCTCCGGCGGCAGGCCGAGCGCGACACCCAGCTCGCGCACTTCGTCCTTGAACAGGTCGCGCAGCGGCTCGAGCAGCTTCAAGCCGAGCGTTTCCGGCAGGCCGCCGACGTTGTGGTGGCTCTTGATCGTCGTCGCCTTCTTCGTCTTCGTGCCGCCCGATTCGACCACGTCCGGGTAGATCGTGCCCTGCGCGAGCCACTTCGCCTTCGACAGCTTCTTCGCCTCGGCCTGGAACACCTCGACGAACTCGCGGCCGATGATCTTGCGCTTCGCTTCCGGATCGGTCACGCCGGCCAGATGGCCGAGGAACTGGTCGGACGCATCCACGTGCACGACCTTCGCGTGCAGGCGGCCCTCGAACATGTCGAGCACCATCTTGCCTTCGTTCAGGCGCAGCAAGCCGTGGTCGACGAACACGCAGGTCAGCTGATCGCCGATCGCGCGATGGATCAGCGCGGCCGCAACGCTCGAATCGACGCCGCCCGACAGGCCGAGAATCACTTCCTCGTCACCGACCTGCTCGCGGATCTTCGCGACGGCTTCCTCGATGTGGTTCTTCATGATCCAGTCGGGCTTCGCACCGGCGATCTGCAGCACGAAGCGCTCGATGATCTGGCGGCCCTTCACCGTGTGCGTGACTTCCGGGTGGAACTGCACCGCGTAGTAGCCGCGCGCCTCGTCGGCCATGCCGGCGATCGGGCAGCTCGGCGTCGATGCCATCAGCGCGAAGCCCGGCGGCAGCTCGGCCACCTTGTCGCCGTGGCTCATCCAGACCTTCAGCATCCCGTGGCCTTCGGCCGTCGTGAAATCCTCGATGCCGTCGAGCAAGCGCGTATGGCCGTGCGCACGCATTTCCGCGTAGCCGAATTCGCGATGGTCGCTCCACTCGACCTTGCCGCCGAGCTGCACGGCCATCGTCTGCATGCCGTAGCAGATGCCGAGCACCGGCACGCCGAGATCCCACACGGCTTGCGGCGCGCGCAGTTGGTGGTCTTCGTACGTGCTCGCGTGGCTGCCCGACAGGATCACCGCCTTCGGCGCGAACTCGCGGACGAAGTCGTCGGACACGTCGTTCGGATGGATTTCGCAGTAGACGTGCGCTTCACGCACGCGCCGTGCAATCAGTTGGGTGACTTGCGAACCGAAGTCGAGAATCAGGATTTTGTCGTGCATGGCTGCGGACGGGATGAAGAGAATAAGAAAAGCAGCGCACGAAGCGCTGCGTCAAAAGCATGGACAGCGGCGTCGGGCGGCATGCGGCTCGCGCGACGCATCGCCGGTCAATCCTGCGACGGCGGGCGCGCGTCGAATGCGACGCTGCCTGACGCGCGATCGGATGCGGCCGATGGACCTGCGGCGACCGGTGCCGAAGGCGCCACCGGGCGGCTGACGACCGGCTCGACCCACGGCGGCTGCGTGGAGGCCGACGCCGGTTCGACCGGACGCCTCGCGTCCCGGCCCTCGAGCGCCTGCGCCCTGTCGGCCCTTTCGCGCCGACGCACGGCCGATGCGAGCCGCACGCCGCCGAGACCGAGCACGATCAGCGCGACCCCGGCCACCGCCGACAGCACCCGGCCGGCGGCCGCCAGCGCGGGACCGCTGCCGGTGCCGATCGACCACACGACCGTCAGCACGCCGGTCAGCCAGTTCACATGGCCAACCGCCCGTGCGACGGGCGCCGTGAGGTCGCCGTTGAACGCCGCATGAAACGCGAGCCACGCGAGCCCGAGCAGCGCGATGCCGAACGCCTGACCGAGCATCGCCGGCTGGATGTTCGCCAGTTGCAGCGCGTCGAACAGCGCCTGCCAGGGCGTCAGCACGAACAGCACGCCGAACGCCAGCAGCAGCACGGCATCGACGATCAGCACGGCTCGCAGCAGCGGTTTCATCGGCGATCAGTCCACGTGGTAGTTCGGCGCTTCCTTCGTGATCTGCACGTCGTGCACGTGCGACTCGCGCATGCCCGCCGCAGTGATCTGGACGAATTCGGCCTTCTCGTGCAGCTCGTCGATCGTCTTGCAGCCGCAGTAGCCCATGCTCGCGCGCACGCCGCCGACCAGCTGGAACAGGATCGCGTTGACCGAACCCTTGTACGCGACACGGCCTTCGATGCCTTCCGGCACGAGCTTGTCGATGTTCGCGGAGTTGTCCTGGAAGTAGCGGTCAGCCGCGCCGTCCTTCATCGCACCGACCGAGCCCATGCCGCGGTACGACTTGTACTGGCGGCCCTGGTACAGGAACACGTCGCCCGGCGCCTCTTCGGTGCCCGCGAACATGCTGCCCATCATCACCGCGTTCGCGCCGGCCGCGAGGGCCTTCGACACGTCGCCCGAGAAGCGCACGCCGCCGTCCGCGATGCACGGCACGCCGGTGCCCTTCAGCGCTTCCGACACGTTCGCGATCGCGCTGATCTGCGGCACGCCGACACCCGCGACGATCCGCGTCGTGCAGATCGAACCCGGGCCGATGCCGACCTTGACCGCGTCCGCGCCGTATTCGACCAGCGCCTTCGCGGCGGCGGCCGTCGCGATGTTGCCGCCGATCACCTCGACGTGCGGGAAGTTCTGCTTGACCCAGCGCACGCGCTCGAGCACGCCCTTGCTGTGACCGTGCGCGGTATCGACGACGATCACGTCGACGCCGGCCTGCACCAGCAGCTCGACACGCTCTTCGTTGTCCGGACCGACGCCGACCGCCGCGCCTGCGCGCAGCTTGCCGTGTTCGTCCTTGCATGCATCCGGGTGCTCGGTCTGCTTCGTGATGTCCTTGACGGTCATCAGGCCGCGCAGTTCGAACGCGTCGTTGACGACCAGCACGCGCTCGAGGCGGTGGCTGTGCATCAGCGCCTTCGCTTCGGCGAGCGGCGTGCCTTCCTTGACCGTGACGAGGCGCTCGCGCGGCGTCATGATCGACTTGACCGGCTCGTCGAGGCGCGTTTCGAAACGCAGGTCGCGGTTCGTGACGATGCCGACGAGCTGCGGGCCTTCGACGACCGGGAAGCCCGAGATGCCATGCTGGCGCGACAGCGCGATCACGTCGCGCACCTTCATTTGCGGCGGCACCGTGATCGGGTCGCGGACGACGCCCGACTCGAAACGCTTGACCTTCGCGACTTCGCGGGCCTGTTCGGCCGGCGTGAGGTTCTTGTGGACGATACCGACGCCACCCTGCTGGGCCATCGCGATCGCGAGGCGACCTTCGGTGACCGTGTCCATCGCGGCGGACACGAGCGGCATGTTCAAGGAGATGTTGCGGGTCAGCTTGGTCTTGAGGCTGGTGTCGCGCGGGAGAACGTCGGAGAAGGCGGGAACGAGGAGCACGTCATCGAAAGTGAGTGCTTTTTGGATCAGACGCATGGCAAATCCTATGGGCGCAAAAGCGAATTATACGCGAAGCGCCGCGAATTTTCACAACACGAACAACAGCTTAGCCGGTTTCGGCCGTTCGGGGGCCGAATCGTTCGGATCGCCGTTCGCTTCGTTTTCGATCGTCTTTCGTTTCACCGCCGCATCGAGCCATTCGCGCAACCGGCGGCCGGACGGCATGTGCCCGTGTCGCGGCGAGGCCACACGGCCGCGCGCACGGCCCGGCGACCCGCCGAAGCGGCTTGCCTGCCCTGCCTCACGCCAGCCCGGTCGCACGGGCGATCATCGCCATGCCGCCCGCCACCACCCCGCAACCGACGGTCCGCGCGACGCGCCCGCCGGCCGGCACAACGCGTTCAGCGGCGATCGCGACCGTCACGGCGGCCATCACACGCAGATCCATCATGCCGGCCGCCAATGCGACCACCATCAGGTTCCCGCAACACGCGCAGCACCGGATCGCGGCGCGCATGCCGTACCGCCATGCCGTGACGGCCGCCGCCCGTGGCCGATGCACATCGTGCGCCTCCGCATGCCGGCAGCACGCGAGCCGGCGCGCCTTCCACCCGGAGAATTGCAACGCGCCCGCGGCCAGCACGACGGCGCCGGACACGAACGGCATCGCCCAGGCGAGCGCCGGCAGACGGCCGGCGGCCGTCGTCATTACGGCGCCGGCCGGAAACACGAGCGCGCCGAGCGCCATCCAGACCGAGAAATATCCCGCCCCCGCGACGACGACGAGCCAGGCCGACCGCGCTGCCGCCTGCGGGCCGATGCGCCGCCGGTAATGCCAGATCTGCGGCGCGAGCACGGGCAGCATCATCGTCACCGTCATCGCGCCCCACATTCCGGCGAACGTCGCGAATGCGCGCCCGCCGCCTCGCCCGCACGGCCGCAGCCAGGCGGCCGAGGCCATCCAGCCGCCGGGCATCGGTTCGCCACCCATCGCGGCCATCGACGCATGCTGCGCCAGCGTCGCCACCACGGCGACCACGAACACGGCCGCGACCGCCACGCCGAATGCCCGCGGATCGAGGGCCGTCTCGCCGGTTATCGGCCCGGCTTTCGGCCCGGTCGTCGTTCGTGTCATCGCGTGCTCCCACCCGTGGCCACCGCGCTCAGCCGCGCGCGTACTCGTCGTGACGGCGCCACCACGGGCCGGCCTCATTACGTCCGCGCGGCGCGCGATCGAGCCACTGGTACATCCCCCACAGCCCGTCGAGGCCGCGCGCGTAGGTCGAATACGTGTGATAGACGGCGCCGTCCTCGCGCACGAACGCGCTCATCCCCGGCCGGTCGAGCGAATACGTGCGCGCGTCGGTGCCGCAGGTGGCCGCGAACTGCACGACGGGCGCCGGCGGCGGATCCATGTCCATCGCATGGCCGGCCCGCGCATAGTTGTATTCGACGTCGCCCGCGCGCTGCTGCGTTTCGGTGAACGACACGTTGAAGTCGAAGTTGAAATCGCTGCCGACCGACGACGCCCACGGGAACGTCCACCCCATTCGCTGCCGGTACGCGAGCAGTTTCGCGAGCGGCGCGCGCGATACGGCCGAGAGCGTCACGTCGTGATGGGCCAGATGCACGGCAAAACCATCGAAGCCGTCGGCGAGCGCCGAGCACGACGGGCAGCCCGCCTTGTAGTCGGGGCCGAACATGAAGTGATAGACGAGCAATTGCGAACGGCCGCGAAACAGGTCGTCGAGCGTCGCCTGCCCTTCCTCGGTATCGAACCGGTAGGTCTTGTCGACGCGCACCCACGGCAGCGCCTGGCGCCGCCGCGCGAGTTCGTCGCTTTGCCGCGTCAGCGCCTTTTCCGCGTCGAGCAGCGTGCGACGTTCGGCCAGCCATTCGTCGCGGGTTCCGGTGAGATGGGTCGTCATTGCGGGTTCCTCCTTTCGATGGGTATCCGGGCACGGCGTCCGAGGCCGTGTGCGTGGTGCTAGATTAGTGGCGTGCATCGGACCGGAGGGAGTGACAAGTGTGTCGGGATTCGGATGGATTCGCTGATCACGGCGGCCGCGCGCGCGCTCGCGACCGGTGACGCGCTCGGCGCGCTGAACCGCGTCGCGCTGCGCGACGATGCGCCGGCGCTCGCGCTGCGCGGCATCGCGCTGGCGCAGCTCGGCGATTTCGACCGGGCGCGCGCGCTCGTGCGCGCCGCCGCACGCGCATTCGGTGCGAAGGAAGCGGTCGCGCGGGCGCGCTGCGTCGTCGCGGAAGCCGAGATCGCGCTCGCGTCGCGCGACCTGCGCTGGCCGACGCGTGCGCTCGATGCGGCCTGCGCGACGCTCGACGCGCACGGCGACCGCGCGAACGCCGCGCATGCCCGCTATCTCGGTGTACGCCGGTTGCTGCTGATCGGTCAGCTCGACGAGGCAGAACGGCTGCTTGCGCATCTCGATCCCGTGCCGCTGCCGCCCGCGTCACGCGCCACCCATGAATTGATCGCGGCCGGCATCGCGATGCGCCGCC
This sequence comes from Burkholderia sp. KCJ3K979, assembly GCF_016759955.1. Lineage (NCBI taxonomy): Bacteria > Pseudomonadati > Pseudomonadota > Betaproteobacteria > Burkholderiales > Burkholderiaceae > Burkholderia > Burkholderia sp. KCJ3K979. The sequence continues at coordinate 34,706 of NZ_JACFYV010000001.1, read as the reverse complement.
TCCGCACGCACGCGGCCCGCGCGGCGCTCGACCGTGCGCGGACAGCCGCCCACGCCGCCGGCATCGCCGCGCTGACGGCCGAGGTCGATACCGCGGCGCGCGTGCTCGACGCACCGGCCGCCCGGCTCATCGCGCGCGGCACGTCGCGGCTCGTACCGCTCGACGAAGTGGAGACGCTGTTCGAGTCGAATGCGCTCGTCGTCGACGCGTGCCGCCACACGGTGCGCGATGCGCGCACGACCGTGTCGCTCGCGCGGCGTCCGGTGCTCTTCGTGCTCGCCCGTGCGCTGGGCGAAGCGTGGCCGGCCGACGTATCGAGAAACGCGCTCGTCGCCGCCGCGTTCCGTGCGAAACAGGCCGACGAATCGCATCGTGCGCGGCTGCGTGTCGAGATCGGCCGACTGCGTGCGGTGCTGCGTCCGCTCGCGAACGTCGTCGCGACGCCGCGCGGCTTCGCGCTCGAACCGCTCGGCGTGCGCGAAACCGTCGTCCTCGCGCGCCCGGTCGACGATCGCCATGCGGCCGTGCTCGCACTCCTCGCCGACGGCGAAGCGTGGTCGAGCTCCGCGCTGGCGCTCGCGCTCGGCGCCAGCCAACGCACCGTGCAGCGTGCGCTCGACGCGCTCGCGGAAACCGGCAAGGTGCAGGCGCTCGGCCGCGGACGCGCGCGCCGCTGGATGACGCCGCCGCTGCCCGGATTCGCGACGACCTTGTTACTCCCGGTTGCGCTACCGGGCGATTAGGATGGCCCCATCGAACGACGAGGTGACGAACATGAAACGCTCCACCGCAGAGATCCTTCACGAGTACGGCCCGTTCCCGGGCGTCGACGGCGTGCACGGCGTCACGTTCGACGGGCAGCACGTGTGGTACGCATCCGGCGACAAGCTGAATGCGCTCGACCCCGAGCGCGGCACAACCGTCCGCTCGCTCGACGTCGCCGCGCACGCGGGCACCGCGTTCGACGGCCGCCACCTGTTCCAGATCGTCGAGGACCGCATCGAGAAGATCGACCCCGAATCGGGTCGCGTGCTCGCGACGATCCCGGCGCCCGGCGGCGGCGCCGATTCGGGGCTCGCGTGGGCGGAAGGCACGCTGTGGGTCGGCCAGTACAGCGAACGCAAGATTCATCAGGTGGACCCGCAGTCGGGCGCCGTGCTGCGCACGATCGAATCGAACCGCTTCGTCACCGGCGTGACGTGGGTCGACGGCGAGCTGTGGCACGGCACGTGGGAAGCCGACCAGAGCGACCTGCGACGCATCGATCCGCACACGGGCGAGGTGCTCGAGCAGATCGACATGCCGGCCGGCGTCGGCGTGTCGGGGCTCGAATCCGACGGCCACGACCGCTTCTACTGCGGCGGCGGCAACAGCGGCAAGCTGCGTGCCGTGCGCCGCCCGGCGCGCACGCGTACCGCCACCGACGGCACCGACGTGATACCCGATCCGGCAGACGGCTGATCCACCGCGTGCCCACGCTGCCCGAACGCGCTGCCGTGCCCCGAGTGCAGGAATGAACAAGACGCCGCCGCGACGACATCGCTAAGATGCGCGCACTTCAGTCATTCGTTCGGAGCGGTCGATGCAGCGCGGCGTGGTGTACGGTGTCCTGGCAGGCGCCCTGTGGGGCATGGTGTTTCTCGTTCCGCGGCTGCTGACCGATTTCTCGCCGCTGCTGCTGAGCGCCGGCCGCTATACGATGTACGGCCTCGTGTCGCTCGCGGCCGCACTGCCGGTCGCCCGCTCGCTGCTCGTGCGCTTGACCCGCGAGGATCTGGTCGCGCTGGTGAGGCTCGCCGTCATCGGCAACGTCGCGTACTACATGCTGCTGTCCGGCGCCGTGCACCTGATCGGCATCGCGCCCAGTTCGCTGATCGTCGGCGTGCTGCCCGTGACCGTCACGCTCGCGGGCCTCGGCGACCATGGCGCCATGCCGCTGCGGCGGCTCGCCGCTCCGCTCGCGCTGGTGATCGCGGGTATCGTCTGCATCAACGTCGACCTGTTTACATCCGAAGCCGCGCACGCCACGACGCTCGCCCAGAAGCTCGCGGGCATCGCCTGCGCGGCGGGCGCGCTCGCGAGCTGGACCTGGTATGCGGTGGCGAACACACGCTACCTGCAGCGCCATCACCACTTCGGCGGCAACGAATGGTCGGTGCTGTGGGGTGTCGTGACGGGGTTGATCGGCGGGCTCTGCTGGATGGCGATCCTCGCGCTGCCGGCCGGCACGGTGCAGGCGGCCGTCCCCGCATCGCGGTGGCAGTTGTTCTGGCTGCTGAACCTCGTGCTCGCGATCGGCGCGTCGTGGCTCGGCAACGGGCTGTGGAATGCCGCGTCGAAGCGGCTGCCGCTCACGCTGTCGGGCCAGCTGATCGTGTTCGAAACCGTGTTCGCGATGCTGTATGCGTTCGTGTATGACCAGCGGATGCCGCACGCGCTCGAGATCGCCGCGCTCGTGCTGCTGCTCGCCGGCGTATACGGCTCGGTGCGGCGGCACGGCGACACGCCGGGTAGCGCATCGACAAACGCAAACGCCGCGGCCCATTGAGCGCCGCGGCGTTTGATCAGATCAATCGGAACGAAAAGCGCGTCAGCGCGCGTCCTTGTGCATCCACTTGCGGCCCTCGATCGAGCCTGCACGGCGGGACTTGTCGACGCGCCGCTGTCGCGCGAGCTTCGGATCGACGATCAGCGGACGGTAGATCTCGACGCGGTCGTGATCGACGAGCGGCGCGTCGAGCGGTGCAAGCTTGCCGTATACGCCCGTCTTCGCATGTGCGAGATCGATCTCCGGATGCAGCGCGAGCACGCCGCTCGCGTCGATGGCCGAGCGCACGGTCGCCCCTTCGGGTAGCGACAGCGAAATCAGCGTCTGGCGGTCCGGCAGCGCGTAGCAGACTTCGATCGACAGCATCGCGTCACCCCTTCCCGTAGCGTTGATCGGCGCGCTTCACGAACGAATCGACGAACGTGTTCGCGATGTGGCTGAACACCGGCCCGATGATCTTCTCGAGCAGAATGCTCGAAAACTCGTAGTGCAGCGCGAATTCGATCTTGCACGCATCGGCGCGCAGCGGGATGAAACGCCACGAACCCGTGAACTTCTTGAACGGCCCGTCCGCGAACTCCATGTCGATCCGGGTCGGACGCTGCTGCGTGTTGCGGGTCGCGAAATGCTGCTTGATACCCTTGAAGTTGATGTCGATGCGCGCTTCCATCCCGCTCTCGTCCTGACGGCGAACCTCGACACCGCCGCACCAGGGCAGGAAATTGGGGTAGTCGGCCACGTCGGTGACGAGGTCGAACATCTGTTCCGCCGAATGGCGGATCAATACGGTTTTCTGGACATCTGCCATAAATCGCGCGGCATCGCTTAAAGTGGGAACGCCAAGCCGGGCGATACGCGCCCCGCTTTGCTAAAATCGTGATTTTAAACGAGTTGGCCCGATCCTTTCATGAGCATCATCGACAACAGGAAAGCGCACTTCGATTATCACATCGAGGAACGCTACGAGGCGGGGCTCGTGCTGGAGGGCTGGGAAGTCAAGGCGCTGCGCGCCGGACGCGGCCAGATCAAGGAAGGCTACGTCGTGGTGAAGAACGCCGAGATCTTCCTGATCGGGACCCATATCAGCCCGCTGCCCGAAGCCTCGACGCACATCAAGCCCGACCCGGTTCGCACGCGCAAGCTGCTGCTGCACCGCGAGGAAATCAAGAAGCTGATCGGCAAGGTCGAGCAGCGCGGCTACACGCTCGTGCCGCTGAACTTCCACTACAAGGGCGGCCGCGTGAAATGCGACATCGCGCTCGCGAAGGGCAAGAAGCTGCACGACAAGCGCGAAACCGAGAAGAAGCGCGACTGGGAACGCGAGAAGGCGCGGATCATGCGCGCCGGCACCTGACGCACACGGCGTTCATCGCAAACGACACGGCCCGCTCGAAGCGGGCCGTGTTGCTTTGGACTGCCTGAATCGCGCCGGCCGGTCGCGGCTGCGCGACGATTCGCCGCAGGACGATACGCACGCGGCAGCTGCGTGCGCATCGACGTCGGGCTCAGCCCTTCGCGCCGGCCCCCACGCCCGCGCTCTTGACGATTGTCAGAGCCGACGAGATCGCGGTGCCGAGATCCGACAGGTTCGACGGCACGATCAGCGTGTTGCCCTGCTTCGCGAGATTCGCGAACGCACCGACATACTGTTCGGCGACCTTCAGGTTCACCGCGTCCATCCCGCCTTGCGACTGGATCGCGCTCGCGATTTTCTGGATCGCCTGCGCGTTCGCCTCGGCCACCGCCAGAATCGCGGCGGCTTCGCCCTGCGCCTGGTTGATCGCGGCCTGCCGCTCGCCTTCGGACTTCTGGATCGCGGCTTCGCGCGCTCCCGACGCGAGGTTGATCTGCTCCTGCTTGCGGCCTTCGGATGCGGCGATCAGCGCACGCTTTTCGCGCTCCGCGGTGATCTGCGCCTGCATCGCATGCAGGATCTCCTTCGGCGGCGTCAGGTCCTTGATCTCGTAGCGCAGCACTTTCACGCCCCAGTTCGCCGCGGCGTCGTCGAGCGCCGACACGATGCTGTGGTTGATGAAATCGCGCTCCTCGAAGGTCTTGTCGAGCTCGAGCTTGCCGATCACCGAGCGCAGCATCGTCTGCGACAGCTGCGTGATCGCGAGCACGAAGTTGCTCGACCCGTACGACGCCTTCATCGGGTCCATCACCTGGAAATACAGCACGCCGTCGACCTGCAACTGCGTGTTGTCGCGCGTGATACAGACCTGGCTCGGCACGTCGAGCGGAATTTCCTTCAGCACGTGCCGGTACGCGATGCGATCGACGAACGGCAGCACGATATTGAGACCGGGCGACAGCGTCGCGTGGTAGCGCCCGAAGCGCTCGAGCACCCATGCATGCTGCTGCGGCACGATCTTCACCGTCTTCGACACGATCACGATCGCGATGACGAGCAGGACAACCCAGATGATCAGCGAATCCATGAAGCATTTCCTCCTTGTTGTTGTATCAGCGGACGATCAGCCCGCGGGTTTCGCCACGACCACGAGGCAATTGCCGCGCACGGCGCTCACCTGGTACACGCGCGCATCGTCGCGCTCGCCGTGCGCGAGTTCGACGTCCCAGTCGGCACCGCGATACTGCACGCGCGCGCGGCCGTCACGCCACGCGTCGACCGTGACGGTCGAGCCGATATCGAGATTGACGTCGGGATTCGTCGACGTGTCGCGCTTCTGCTTGCGGCCGAGCCCAGAACGGCGCAGCACGATCATCGCGACGATCGCGACCGCGGCCGCCGCGCCGAACTGCACGTGCGGCGCGAAACCGGCCAGTTGCAACAACCCGCCGGCGAGAAAGCCGAGCGCGATCATCAACAGATAGAACGTGCCGGTCAGCAATTCGGCCACGACCAGCACGCCGACTCCGACCCACCAGAACAGATGCCCCGACATCATTGTGGTCTCCAGAAAAACGTCCCCGATGCTCACTATATTCGCTGCGCTCGCGGCTGTGCGAAGCGGTCGGTACTCTTGGGGCGGCCCGGCGAGTACCGAAGGAAAACGACCCCCACGCTCACTGCGTTCGCTGCCCCCCGCGGGGGCGGTCGGCACTCTTGGGGCGGCCCGGCGAGTACCGACGAAAAAAAACACCCCGGTGCTTACCGGGGTGTTTATAGCACGAACCTTGCATTTTGCCTTCAACGAAAGCGCGACGGACCGCCCTTTCGCCGAAGTTGCATCACGACTCGTTACTTGCGGTTGGCGGCGAGCGCCTGCCACGTATCGATGATCGTGTCGGGGTTCAGCGAGATCGACACGATGCCTTCGTCCGTCAGCCATTGCGCGAAGTCCGGGTGATCGGACGGGCCCTGGCCGCAGATACCGACGTACTTGCCCATCTTGCGGCAGGTATCGATCGCACGCTTCAACAGGAACTTGACGGCCGGGTCGCGCTCGTCGAAGTCGACTGCCAGCAGTTCCATGCCCGAATCGCGGTCGAGGCCGAGCGTGAGCTGCGTGAGGTCGTTCGAGCCGATCGAGAAACCGTCGAAGTGTTCCAGGAACTCTTCGGCAAGGATCGCGTTGGTCGGGACTTCGCACATCATCACAAGGCGCAGGCCGTTTTCGCCACGCTTCAGGCCGAACTTCTCGAGCAGGCCGACCACGCGCTCCGCCTGCTTCACGGTCCGCACGAACGGCACCATGATCTCGACGTTGGTCAGGCCCATCTCGTCACGCACGCGCTTCAGTGCACGGCATTCCATCTCGAACGCCTGCGCGAAGTCCTCAGCGATGTAGCGCGACGCGCCGCGGAAGCCCAGCATCGGGTTTTCCTCGTCCGGCTCGTAACGCGAACCGCCGATCAGCTTCTTGTACTCGTTCGACTTGAAGTCGGACAGACGCACGATCACCGGCTTCGGATAGAACGCCGCCGCGATCGTCGCGACGCCTTCCGTCAGCTTGTCGACGTAGAACTGACGCGGCGACGCGTGGCCGCGCGCAACGCTCTCGACCGCCTTCTTCAGGTCCTGGTCGATGTTCGGGTACTCGAGAATCGCCTTCGGGTGAACGCCGATGTTGTTGTTGATGATGAACTCGAGACGCGCGAGACCCACGCCGCCGTTCGGCAGTTGCGAGAAGTCGAACGCGAGCTGCGGGTTGCCGACGTTCATCATGATCTTGACCGGGATTTCCGGCAGCTCGCCGCGCTGCACTTCCGTGACTTCCGTCTCGAGCAGCCCGTCGTAGATCTTGCCTTCGTCGCCTTCCGCGCACGACACGGTGACGAGCGCGCCGTCCTTCAGGATGTCGGTCGCATCGCCGCAGCCGACGACTGCCGGCACGCCGAGCTCACGCGCGATGATCGCCGCGTGGCAGGTACGGCCGCCACGGTTCGTGACGATCGCCGCCGCGCGCTTCATCACCGGCTCCCAGTTCGGGTCGGTCATGTCGGCCACCAGCACGTCGCCCGGCTGCACGCGTTCCATTTCCGACGGATCCTGGATCACGCGCACGGGGCCCGCGCCGATCTTCTGACCGATCGCACGACCCGTCGCGAGCACCTGCGACTGCCCCTTCAGCTTGAAGCGCTGCTCGGCCTTGCCGGATGCCTGGCTCTTCACCGTTTCCGGACGTGCCTGCAGGATGAAGATCTTGCCGTCGCGGCCGTCCTTGCCCCACTCGATGTCCATCGGACGCTGATAGTGCTTCTCGATGATGACCGCGTACTTCGCCAGCTCGATCACGTCTTCATCCGTGATCGAGTAGCGGTTGCGCTGCTCGTGCGGCACGTCGACCGTCTTCACGCGGCCCGGCTCGCCCGGCTGCGTGAATTCCATCTTGATCAGCTTCGAGCCGATCGAGCGGCGGATGATCGGGTACTTGTCCTGCGCGAGCGTCGTCTTGAACACGTAGAACTCGTCCGGGTTCACCGCGCCCTGCACGACGGTTTCGCCCAGGCCGTAGCTCGACGTGATGAACACGGCGTCCTTGAAACCCGATTCGGTATCGATCGTGAACATCACGCCGGCAGCGCCGACGTCCGAGCGGACCATGCGCTGCACACCGGCCGACAGCGCGACTTCGGCGTGCGTGAAGCCCTTGTGCACGCGGTACGAGATCGCGCGGTCGTTGTACAGCGACGCGAACACGTGCTTCATGCGGTCGAGCACGTCGTCGATGCCGACGACGTTCAGATACGACTCCTGCTGGCCGGCGAACGAGGCGTCGGGCAGATCCTCCGCGGTCGCGGACGAGCGCACCGCGAACGACAGCTCGCTCGGCGAGCCGTTCTTCAGCACTTCGAACTGCGCGCGGATTTCCTGCTCCAGGCGCGGCTGCAGCGGTGCGTCGACGATCCATTTACGGATTTCGGCACCAGCTTCGGCAAGCGCCTTCACGTCGTCGATGTCGAGCGACTCGAGACGCTTGGCGATGCGATCGGTGAGGTCGTTGTGCTTGAGGAAATCGCGGAATGCGAGCGCGGTCGTGGCGAAACCGGTGGGTACGCGAACGCCTGCTTCGGAAAGCTGGCTGATCATCTCGCCGAGCGACGCATTCTTGCCGCCCACGATTTCCACATCGGTCATCCGCAACTGCTCGAACGGAATTACATACGCCTGGTCCTTTGCGACGTTTGCTGCGTTAGTCATACAAGCCCCTAAGTGTGAAAAAAATACTCGATCGCGCAAGTGGGCTCGAACGCGGGCGCCTGCAAAAAGGCGCGGCGCGTCTTGCGCAACCTGTTAGATAAACACTCGCAGCGGCGGAAATCTTCCGACCCGATTTGCAAAAATCCCGGCAGAAGGGCGATATTTTCAGACAAATCGCCAGACTTGCCGGGAGTTCTGGAATCGCGCGGCCCAGCCACGGGGCGCCGTTCGCGCCCTGCCCCCGCAATTGCTTATCCAACAGGTTGCCGCTATTCTACCGTGCCGGCTGCCGGATGTGGCGCGACCTTGTCACTGGGTCTGGAGGCTCGCCTCCAGCCGCCCGCGCAACTGCCCTTCACGCTCGACGTCCAGATTCATGCTGCCTACCGTATTCATCGTCTCCGACGGCACCGGGATCACTGCCGAAACCTTCGCGCACTCGATCCTCTCCCAGTTCGACCAGAAATTCCGCCTCGTGCGCGTGCCGTTCGTCGACTCGCTCGACAAGGCCTATGCGACCGTCGAGAAGATCAACGAGGCCGCCGTGCACGACGGCCGTCGCGCGATCGTGTTCACGACGCTCGTCGACAGCGAGTCGAACGACATCGTCAAACGCTCGAACGCGCTCGTGCTCGACATGTTCCAGCGCTTCGTCGAACCGCTCGAGCAGGAACTCGAGCTCAAGTCGAGCCACGCGATGGGCCGCGGCCATCAGAACGCGGACACCGAGGAATACAAGACGCGGATCGAGGCGATCAACTTCTCGCTCGCGCACGACGACGGCCAGTCGAATCGCAACCTGTCGGAGGCCGACGTGATCCTCGTCGGCGTGTCGCGCAGCGGCAAGACGCCGACGAGCCTGTATCTCGCGATGCAGTACGGCGTGAAGGCGGCCAACTATCCGCTGATTCCGGAAGACTTCGAACGCGGCAAGCTGCCGTCGGCGCTGGCGCCGTACAGCGAGAAGCTGTTCGGGCTGTCGATCGACCCGCAGCGCCTGTCGGAGATCCGCAACGAGCGCCGGCCGGGCAGCAAGTACGCGGCACCCGAGAACTGCCGTTACGAGATCAACGAGGCCGAAGCGATGATGCGCCGCGAAGGGATCAAATGGCTGTCGTCGACGCACAAGTCGATCGAGGAAATCGCGACGACGATCCTGCAGGAAATCCGGCTCGACCGGCAGTCGTATTGAGCGCGGAGGCGCTGGCGGCCGTCAGGCCGTCGCCGAAAGCAGCAAGGCCGCGTCAAACGCGGCCTTGTTTCGTTTCACGGCACATGCACCGCGCGCGGCGTCACGCCGGTCGCTGCTGCCGCACCTGCTCGAACAGGCACACTGCCGCCGCCGCCGCGACGTTCAGCGACTCCATCCCGCCCGGCTGCGGAATCGTCACGCGATGCGTGGCCGCGTCGCGCCAGAATGCCGACACGCCGGCACCTTCGTTGCCGAACACCCAGGCGACGGGCCCCGACAGGTCGCAGTCGTAGACCGCCTGCGCGCCGTGCGAGTCGGTCAGCGCGACCGGCACGTCGAGGCGTTCGGCAAGCGCCTCAGCTTCGACGTCCTCATGGATCGACAACAGGAAATGCGCGCCCATGCCCGAACGCAGCACCTTCGACGACCACGCATAGGCCGTCCCCGGCGCGCAGAACACGTGACGCACGCCGGCTGCCGCCGCGCTGCGCAGGATCGAGCCGACGTTGCCGGCATCCTGCACGCCGTCGAGCACGACCGACGTGTGCGTCACGCGTTCGGGCAGCGGGTGCGCCGGCCGGTCGACCAGCAGCAGGAAGCCGACGCCGTTGACGACGTTCGACAACTGCCCGAACAGCGCGTTGGGCAGCGTGACGATCCGCTGCGCGTCGATGCGTGCGACGATCGCCTGCGCCTCGGCGAGGCCGAGCGCACCTTCGGTCGTGACGCACAGTTCGGGCGTCGCGCCCGTATCGAGGTACGCGCTTGCCAGGTGGAAACCTTCGAGCAGCGCCTGGCCGCTGCGGCGCTGATGGGGCGTCGAACCCGCGAGCGCCTTCAGGCGCTTGTACAGCGGATTGTCGCGGGATGTGATGCTTTTCATCGAATCAGGTCAAGCGCCGCACGAACCGGCGCGAACGAGCGCCGATGCGCTTCGCACGGGCCGTGCTCGCGGAGTGCGGCAAGGTGTTTCGCGGTGCCGTAGCCCGCATGCACGTTGAAGCCGTACACCGGGAAGCGTTCGTGCAGGTCGACCAGCATCCGGTCGCGCGTGACCTTCGCGAGGATCGACGCGGCCGAGATGCTCGGCACGAGCGCGTCGCCACTGACGATCGCCTCGGCACGCACGCTCAGCGTCGGGCAGCGGTTGCCGTCGATCTGCGCGAGCGTCGGCAGTACCGACAAGCCTTCGACGGCGCGCTTCATCGCGAGCATCGTCGCGTGCAGGATATTCAGCGTATCGATCTCGTCGACACTCGCCGACGCGACGCAATACGCGTGCGAACGCGTGACGATCAGGTCGTACAGCGCGTCGCGCTTCTTCGCGGACAGCACTTTCGAATCGTCGAGCCCGTCGATCGGCTGCGCCGGATCGAGGATCACCGCGGCGGCGACTACCGGCCCCGCGAGCGGGCCGCGGCCGGCTTCGTCGACGCCGCAGACGATCTCGTCCGGACGGCTGAAGTCGAAACCGCCCTGCACGTCGCTCGACGCGCGGCGGCGTGGTGCACGGACTGCGGTCATGCGCGCCCCTTGCGTTGTTCGAGCACACGCACGACGGCTTCGGCCGCCTTCGCGGCCGTGTTCTGCCGCAGCGACAGATGCATTTCGGTAAACACTTCGGTCAGCGTGCGGCGGTTCGCGTCGTCGCGCAGCTGCGTGAGCGTCGCATCGGCGAGCGCCTCGGGCGTCGCGAAATGCTGCAGCAGCTCGGGCACGACGAAGCGACCCGCCAGGATGTTCGGCAAGCCGACATACGGCAGGTAGCCCTGTCGGCGCATGATCTGCCCGGTCAGCCAGGGCACCTTGTAGGAGATCACCATCGGCTTTTTCAGCAGCGCGGCTTCCAGCGTGACGGTGCCGCTCTTCACGAGGATCGCGTCGGCGGCCGTCATCGCGACCTGCGAGCGGCCATCGGTGATCGTCAATGCGAGCTGCGGGTGCGCGTCGACGAGCGGCTGCAGCAGTTCGCGCAGTGCGGGCGTCGCGGCCGGCATCACGAATCGCACGCCGGGTTCGCGCTGCTGCATCAACGCCATCGCCGCGAAGAACGTCGGGCCGATCAGCGCGATCTCCGAGCGCCGGCTGCCCGGCAGCACCGCGATCACGGGGCCGTCGGCCGGCAGACCCAGCGCGATGCGCGCACCGTGCGTGTCGGGTTCGAGCGGGATTTCGTCGGCGAGCGGATGACCGACGTAGGTCGATGCGACGCCGGCCTTGTCGAGGATCGCCGGCTCGAACGGGAACAGGCACAGCATGTGGTCGACGGACTTCGCGATCTTCTTGATGCGGCCGCCGCGCCACGCCCAGATCGACGGGCACACGAAGTGGATCGACGGAATGCCCGCGTCGCGCGCGGCCTGCTCGACGTTGAAGTTGAAATCGGGTGCGTCGACGCCGATGAACGCGTCCGGCCGCTCGGCGAGCAGCTGGCGCTTCAGTTCGCCGCGAATCCGCAGGATCTCGGGAATCTGGCCCAGCGCCTCGACATAGCCGCGCACGGTCAGCTTGTCCATCTGCCAGTGCGAGTCGAAGCCCTGCGCGATCATGCGCTGCCCGCCGATCCCGTAATACTGGGCCGATTCGGGCAGCCGCTCGCGCAGCCCGCCGAGCAGCGACGCCGCGAGCAGGTCGCCCGACGGCTCGCCGGCCACCATCGCGAGTCGCAGCTGATTGGTCGGGAGCGGCATCGCTTAGCGGATGATGCCGCGTTGCGACGCGTCGATGAACTCGACGAGCGCCGTCACCGGTGCATCGCCGTCGCCGCCCGCTTCCGCGAGTTCGCGCAGTTGCACCTTCGCTTCTTCCAGCGACAGGCCGTTCTTGTACAGCACGCGGTACGCGCTGCGCAGCGCCGAGATCGCATCGGCCGAGAAGCCGCGCCGGCGCAGCCCTTCGACGTTGATCCCGTGCGGCTCGGCCTTGTTGCCGGCTGCGATCACGAACGGGGGGATGTCCTGCACGAGCGCCGACGCGCCGCCCAGCATCGAGTGCGCGCCGATGCGCACGAACTGGTGCACGCCCGACATCCCGCCGATGATCGCGAAGTCGCCGATCTCGACGTGACCGGCCATCTGCGCGTTGCTCGACAGGATCACGTTGTTGCCGACGCGGCAGTCATGGCCGATGTGCACGTAGGCCATGATCCAGTTGTCGTCGCCGAGCGTCGTCACGCCGACGTCCTGCACGGTGCCCGTGTGGATCGTCGTGAATTCGCGGATCGTGTTGCGGTTGCCGATCACGAGCTTCGTCGGCTCGTCCTTGTACTTCATGTCCTGCGGACGACCGCCGACCGACGCGTAATGGCCGATGCGGTTGTCCTCGCCGAGCGTCGTATGGCCTTCGATCACGCTGTGCGAGCCGATCGTCGTGCGCGCGCCGATCGTGACGTGCGGGCCGACGATCGCGTACGGGCCGATCTCGACCGATTCGTCGATCTGCGCGCCCGGTTCGACGATCGCGGTAGGATGAATCCTGGTCATGCGCCGTTGCCTCTCGATATGATGTGTCGCGTTGTTCGCGTGATGTTACCCATGCGTGCCGCGTCGCTCAGGGCGCCGCGTCGGCCGTCTTGACCGTGCACATCAGTTCGGCTTCCGCCGCCACCTTGCCGTCCACTTCCGCCACCGCCTTGAACTTCCAGATGCCGCGGATGTAGCGCTCGAACGTCACGTTCAGGATCAGCTGGTCGCCCGGTTCGACCACGCGCTTGAAGCGCGCGCCGTCGATCCCGACGAAGTAATACAGCGTGTTCTCCGGGTCCTTCGGCTGCTCTTCCGCGAACGTCAGCAGCGCCGCGGCCTGGGCGAGCGCCTCGAGGATCAGCACACCCGGCATCACCGGCCGCTTCGGGAAATGCCCCTGGAAGAACGGCTCGTTGATCGACACGTTCTTCAGCGCTTTGATCCCTTTGTGCGGCTCGAGTTCGAGCACGCGATCGACGAGCAGAATCGGGTAGCGATGCGGCAGCAGCGTGAGGATCTTGTGGATGTCGAGATTGATTTTTTCAGTGCTCATGATGGTTCGTCTCACGCAGAGGCTGCGCGGTGGTGATGCAAAGGCTGAAGCGGGCCGCCGCGCGGCCCCGTCTGGCAAACCGGGCCGGTTGCGCTGGCCGTGCCCGGTTCGTGGTCTCGCATGATGCGCTCAGGCGTCGGTGCCGCCCTGGGCGGCGAGCGCGGCTTCGAGCGCCTTGATGCGCTCGCGCAGCTTGTCGAGGTTGCGCACGAGCGCGGCGCTCTTGTTCCATTCGCCGTGGTCGACGGCCGGAAACGCGCTGGTATAGATGCCGGCCTTCGGCAGCGACTTCGATACGCCCGACTTCGCGGTGATGATCACATAGTCGCCGAGCGTCACGTGGCCGGCGATCCCGGCCGCGCCACCGATCATGCAGTGGCGGCCGATCGTCGTGCTGCCCGCGATGCCGGCGCTGCCGGCGATCACCGTGTACGCGCCGATCCGGCAGTTGTGGCCGATCTGGACCTGGTTGTCGATCTTCACGCATTCCTCGATGACGGTATCCGCCATCGCACCGCGATCGATCGTCGTGTTCGCGCCGATTTCGACGTCCGGGCCGATCGTCACGCCGCCGACCTGCGGGATCTTGACCCAGCTGCCGGTACGCGCGTCGCCGTCGCCGACGAAATCCGGTGCGAAGCCGAAGCCGTCGGAGCCGATCACGGCGCCCGCATGGACGATCGCGCGCGGGCCGACCTTGCAGCCGTGGTACACCGATGCGTTCGGATAAAAGTGCGAGCCGGCGCCGATCGTCGTGCCGCGGCCGACGAACACGTTCGCGTCGAGCTGCACGCCGTCTTCGATCACCGCGCCGGCCTCGATCGTCACGTGCGGGCCGATCACCGCGGTCGCGGCGACCTTCGCGGCCGGATCGATCGTCGCGCTCGGATGCACGCCGGCCGCGCGCGGCGGCGTGGCGAGGTCGATGAACATCTGCGCGACGCGCGCGAAGTACGCGTACGGATTCGGCGTCACGATGAAGTTGCGGGGGCCGGCCGTCCGGCCTTGAGCGGCCGCACCCAGCTTTTCCAGATCCTTCGGTGCGATCAGGACCGCACCGGCGCGGGTCGACTCGACCTGCGACAGGTACTTCGGGTTCGCGAGGAACGCGAGCTGCTGAGGGCCCGCCTGGTCGAGCGGTGCGAGCCCGCCCACCTTGCACTGTGCGTCGCCGGCGATCTCGCCGCCGAACCGTTTTACGAGTTCCTCAAGCGTCAATGCCATTCGTCGTCTGCTCCGTTCAGTTCGTCGAGCCGGACGCGAGCGCCTTGAGCACCTTGTCGGTGATGTCGATGCGCGGGCTGACGTACACGGCTTCCTGCACGATCAGGTCGTAATTCTGCTGCTCCGCGATCTGCTTGATGACCTTGTTCGCCTTTTCCAGCACGGCCGCCAGCTCTTCGTTGCGACGCTGGTTCAGGTCTTCGCGGAACTCGCGCTGCTTGCGCTGGAAGTCGGTGTCGAGCTGCGCCAGATCGCGCTGCTTCTGCGCGCGATCAGCCGCCGACAGCGACGCGCCGTTCTTGTCCAGCGAATCGGACATCGACTTCAGACGCGCCGCCAGGTCCTGCAGATCCTTGTCACGCTTCGCGAACTCGGCTTCGAGCTTCGTCTGCGCCGCCTTGGCGGGCGCCGACTCGCGCAGGATCCGATCCGAATTGACCGCCGCGATGCGGGCGACGTCCTGTGCGTGCACCGTTGCCGCGCCCAGGGCCAGCGCAACGGTCAGCGCGCACATCACTCGTTTCGAAAACTTACCGGTTAGCAAAATTACCCTCTCGTTGCTGTTGTCATGCGTTCGGTCAGAACGCCGTCCCGATCTGGAACTGGAATTTCTGGTACTGGTCGCCTTCGTGCTTCTGCAGCGGGAAGCCGAGGCTCAGCTTCAGCGGGCCGATCGGCGAGATCCACGCGAGACCCACACCGTAGCCGTAACGCAGGCCGTTGGCGCCCGTACTCGTGCCGCCCGGCGCATTGCCCCACACGTTACCGCCGTCGAGGAACGTGAACACGCGCAGCGTGCGGTCGTAACCCGTGCCCGGCAGCGGGAACGTCAGCTCGATGTTGCCGACCAGCATTTTCGAACCGCCGATCGGATCGTTCGTCTTCGTGTCGCGCGGGCCCAGCGAGCTCGGCTCGTAGCCACGCACGGAGCCGATACCGCCCGCGTAGTAGTTCTTGAAGATCGGGTACGGGTTGCCGATACCGTTACCGTAGCCGCCTTGCAGGTTCAGGCCCAGGATGAAGCCGCGCGAGAACGAATAGTAGTACTGCGCCTGCAGGTCGGCCTTGTAGTACTGGATCTTGCCGACCGGCACGCCGTACTCCATGTTCGCCTGCGTGAAGTAGCCGCGGCTCGGGATCAGCGCGCTGTCACGCGCGTCGCGCGACCATGCGACCGTCAGCGGCACCGTGTTCGACACGCGGCCGAACTCGTTCACGTAATCCTGGTAGCTCTGCGGCGTGTTCGAATCGACGTCCAGGCGGTTCTGCTCGAAGCCCGCGCCGAAGTAGACGGTGTCGACTTCCGAGAACGGAATGCCGAACTTCAGGTTGCCGCCCGCGCTGATGATCCGGAAGCTCGAGCTCGTCGAATAGTAGAGCGGCTGGTACGTGCGGTAGAAGACGTCGGTGATCCGCTTGATGCCATCGACCGTGAAGTACGGGTCGACCTGCGTGACGGTCAGCGTGCGGTAGCTCTTCGCGGTGTTGACGTTCACCGACAGGCTCGTGCCCGAACCGAACACGTTGTCCTGCGACACGCCGGCCGACAGCACGACCTTGTCCGTCGACGAGAAGCCGGCACCCAGCGTGATCGCGCCGGTCGGTTTTTCGTCGACCTTCACGTTCACGTCGACCTGGTCGTTCGTGCCTTCGACCGGCACCGTCGTCACGTCGACGTTGGTGAAGTAGCCGAGGCGGTTCACGCGGTCCTTCGACAGCGCGAGGCGGTTCGAGTCGAACCACGAGCTTTCGAGCTGGCGCATCTCGCGGCGCACCACTTCGTCGCGCGTGCGCGTGTTGCCGACCACGTTGATGCGGCGCACGTACACGCGGCGGCTCGGATCGACGACGAGGTTCAGGTTCACCTTGTGGTTCGCCTGGTCGATGTCCGGCTGCGCGTTGACGGTCGCGAATGCGTAGCCGTATTCACCGAGCTTGTCGACGATCGACTTGGTGGTCTGCTGCAGCTTTTCGGCCGAGAAGCGGTCGCCCGGCTTGATCTTGATCAGCTTGTTGAGCTCGGCCTCGCGATCGAGCAGGTTGCCCGACAGCTTGATGCCCGACACCGTGTACGGCTCGCCTTCGTGCAGCGTGACCGTCAGGTACATGTCCTTCTTGTCCGGCGAGATCGACACCTGGGTCGACTCGATGTTGAACTCGAGGTAGCCGCGGTTCAGGTAGTACGAGCGCACGGCCTCGAGGTCGCCCGTGAGCTTTTCCTTCGAGTACAGGTCGTTCTTCGTGTACCAGGAGAACCAGTTCGGCGTCGACAGCTGCATCTCGTCGCGCAGCGTGCTGGTGCTGAACGCCTTGTTGCCGATGAAGTTGATCTGGCGGATCTTCGCGCTCGGGCCTTCGGCCACCGCGAACAGGATCGACACGCGGTTCGCGTCGACCGGCGTGATCGTCGTCTTGACCTCGGCCGCATAGAAGCCGCGCGTCAGGTACTGGCGCTTGAGCTCCTGCTCCGCCTTGTCGACGAGCGCCTTGTCGTAGTAGCGGCCATCGGCGAGGCCGACCGCGCGCAGCGCCTTCGTCAGGTTGTCCTTGTCGAATTCCTTCGTGCCGGTGAAGTCGATCGACGCGATGGCCGGACGCTCCTGCACCTGCACGATCACGACGTTGCCCTGCGTGGCGACGCGCACGTCGTTGAAAAAGCCCGTCGCGTACAACGCGCGGATTGCTTCGGATGCCTTGTCGTCCGTGAAGGTATCGCCCTGCTTGATCGGCAGATAGGCGAACACCGAACCCGCTTCGACGCGCTGCAGCCCCTCGATCTTGATGTCTTGCACCACGAACGGTGCCGCTGCATGCGCCGCGAGGCCGTGCGCGGCGAGCGCGGCCGCTGCAACTGTCTTAGGTACAAAGCGATGAGGTTTGAACAACATGCATCCCCAATATTTAGCTGCATCAAATCGGGCGGCTGGCCAGCGGCCGCCGCCTGACGCTTCAGAAATGGATTAACCGAGCCAGATCGTTGAACAGCGCGATCGCCGACAACGCGACGATGCAGATCAACCCGGCTCTTTGCAGAATCAGCTGCCAGCGCTCCGAGACGGCTTTCCCGGTCGCGGCTTCAACCGCATAATATAACAGATGCCCCCCGTCCAAAACGGGAATCGGCAACAAGTTCAGGACGCCAAGGCTAATGCTGACAAGGGCGAGGAACGACAGGAACGCCGACGGACCGAGCCGCGCGCTCTTGCCTGCGTAGTCGGCGATCGTCACCGGGCCGGACAGGTTCTTCAGCGACGCGTTGCCCGTGATCATCCGCCCGAACATCTTCAGCGAATACACGGAAATGTCCCACGTGCGGTGCGCGCCGAGCCGCAGGCTCTCGATCGGCCCGTAGCGCACGTCCACCGACGGCGCGTGCATCGACAGCGCCGCGCCGATGCGGCCGATCTGCTGCCCCGATTCGTCGTCACGCTGCATCTGCGGCACGATCGACACCGTCTGTGCGGCGCCATTGCGCTCGATCCGCAGCTCGAGCGGCTGGCCCGCATGGTGCTTCACCGTATCGATGAAACGCGCCGCGCCGCCGATCGGCTTGCCGTCGAGCGCGACCAGCTTGTCGCCGACCTTCAGGCCGGCCTGCTCCGCCGCGCTGCCCGGCTGCACCGACGCGACCGACAACGTGCCGCCGCCGGCCTCGAAGCCCAGATGGGCCATGAAGTCGTCGTCGAGCTGGCTGTCGGGCACGTTGCGGAGGTCGACGCGGAAGTCGAACGTCGCATTGCCGTCGCGCGCGCCGAGCACGACCTCGCGATGGTCGAACGCGGCCGACAGCAGCTTCCAGCGCAGGTCCGACCACGATCGCACCGGCTCGGACTCGCCGCCCTGCGCGTTGCGGATCGACACGACCGTCTCGCTGCCGTCGAAGCCCGCGCGAGCCGCTGCGGTGCCGGCGGCCGGCGGCGCGACGATCGCGGTCGGCTCGGTCACGCCGGTGGCGAATACGAGGGAAAACAGTGCGATTGCCAGCAGGAAGTTTGCAATCGGCCCGGCCGCGACGATCGCGATGCGCTTGTAGACCGACTGGCGGTTGAATGCCTGGCCGAGCTCTTCGGCCGGGATGCCGCCCGGGCCCGGATCGCGCTCGTCGAGCATCTTCACGTAGCCGCCGAGCGGCAGCACGGACAGCGTCCACTCGGTGCCCGTCCTGCGGCTGACCCAGCGCGCGATGGGCTGGCCGAAGCCGATCGAGAAACGCAGCACCTTCACGCCGCACCAGCGCGCGACGCGATAATGTCCGTACTCATGCACGACGACCAGTACCCCGATCGCCACCGCAAACGCGACCAGTTCGACCAGCACGTTCATGAGCACCCCATTCAGACAGTACGCTCCACGCGTGGCGCAGGCGCTTTCGCAATGATCGCGGCGGCGAGGCGGCGAGCCTCGGCATCCGCCGCGAGGACGTCGTCGAGCCCGTCGGGCGCGCGATTCGGCAGCGTGTTGAGCACGGCGTCGACCGTCGCCGCGATCGCCATGAAGCCGATCCGGCGCTCGAGAAATGCTTCGACCGCCACTTCGTTCGCCGCGTTCAATGCGGCGCTCGCGATACCGCCTTCCTCCAGTGCCTTCAGCGCGAGCGCGAGGCACGGGAAGCGCGCGTAATCGGGCCTCTCGAACGACAGCTGGGCGATCTGCGCGAGGTCGAGCTGGTCTACGCCCGCGTCGACGCGCTCGGGGAATGCGAGCGCGTGGGCGATCGGCGTGCGCATGTCGGGGTTGCCGAGCTGCGCAAGCACCGAGCCGTCGCGGTACGACACGAGCGAATGGATCACGCTCTGCGGATGGATCAGCACGTCGATCCGGTCACCCGGCAACCCGAAGATCCAGTGGGCCTCGATCACCTCGAGGCCCTTGTTCATCATCGTCGCGGAATCGACCGAGATCTTGCGGCCCATCACCCAGTTCGGGTGCTTGCATGCCTCGTCCGGCGTCACGTCGACGAGCGTGGCCGGTTCACGCGTGCGGAACGGCCCGCCCGACGCGGTCAGGATGATCTTCGAGATCCCGCCGTGCTCGGCCGCGTCGCGCGGCATGCACTGGAAGATCGCGTTGTGTTCGCTGTCGACCGGCAGCAGGATCGCGCCATGGTCGCGCACGGCGTCCATGAAGATCGCGCCCGACATCACGAGCGCTTCCTTGTTCGCGAGCAGGATCCGCTTGCCGGCGCGTGCGGCCGCCAGGCTCGGCGCGAGGCCGGCCGCGCCGACGATCGCCGCGACCACCGTGTCGCAGCCGTCGCTCTTCGACACGTCGACGAGCGCCTGCGGCCCGTGCAGCACGACCGTCTTGCTGCCCGCCGCGCGCAGTTTCGCGTCGACGTGCGCGGCGGTTGCGGCATCGCCGACCACCGCCACCTCAGGCGCGAAGCGCAGACACTGCTCGACGAGCTTGTCGCCGTTGCGGTGCGCGGTCAGCGCGTAGACCGAGAAGCGCTCGGGATGGCGCGCGACCACGTCGAGCGTGCTGTCTCCGATCGAGCCCGTGGAACCGAGCAATGTCAGACGTTTTTGCATAACAGGAATAATGGTTTAACCAAGCAGCAGCATCGCGAGCGGCAGCACCGGCAGCAGCGCGTCGACACGATCGAGCACGCCGCCGTGGCCCGGCAGCAGTCCGCTCGAATCCTTCACGCCCGCCTGCCGCTTCAGCAGCGACTCGAACAGGTCGCCGATCACGCTGTAGGCAACCAGCAGCGTCAGCGCGGCCCACGCACCGGGCATCCCGTAGCGCGCGGCAAATGCAGAAAACAGGGTCGGTTCGAATGCGTGCACGGCCATCGCGACACCGGCGACGACCATCACCGCGAACCAGCCGCCGATCGCGCCTTCCCAGCTCTTGCCGGGGCTGATCGTGATGGCCAGTTTACGCTTTCCGAAGGCCTTGCCCGCGAAGTATGCGCCGATATCGGCCAGCCAGACGACGAGAAGCAGCGACAGCACGAACGGCACGCCCAGCGCGCGGGCTGCCACGAGCGCGTGCCAGCAGGCGGCAAACACGACGAGGCCCGCAGCCAGCAGGAACGGCCGCCAGACGCCGCCCGCGAGTGCGGGCTTGCGCCGCAGCGCGAACGGGCCGACCAGCAGCCAGAACACGCCGGCCGCCATGAAAAGGGGACGGGACGCAGCCGCATCGACGCCGAGCGGCGCGGTGGCTGCGAGCGCGAGCGCCGCGACGAGCGCATAGACGACCGGACCGGCGCCGCCGAGCTTCAGCAGGCGCGCCCATTCCCACGCGGCGAACACCAGCACGACGCCGATCAGCGCGCCGAACCCGGCGAGCGGCGCGAACAGCGTCACCGGCAGCAGCACTGCCAGCATCACGATCGCCGTGATCACACGGGTTTTCAGCATGAAAGGGAGTCGGCGTTCTGCGATTGCGGTTCGAGCTGCGCACTCGTGCGCCCGAAACGGCGCTCGCGCTCGGTATACGACGCCATCGCGTCGGCCAGTGCCGCGCCGTCGAAATCCGGCCAGTACTTGTCGGTGAAATAGAATTCGGCGTACGCGAGCTGCCACAGCAGGAAGTTGCTGACGCGTTGCTCGCCGCCGGTGCGGATGAAGAGATCGGGCTCCGGCGCGTAGGCCATCGCCAGGTGCGGCGCGAATGCGTCCTCGGTCACCTCGACCTCGCGGCCTTCGCGCACGGCCTGCTCGACGAGCTTCTTCGTCGCCTGCAGGATGTCCCAACGGCCACCGTAGTTGGCCGCGATGGTGAGCGTCAGACGGGTATTGCGCGCCGTCTTGGTTTCGGCACGGCGAATCAGCTCGCGGATGCGCGGCTCGAAACGGTCGAGATCGCCGACGACGCGCAGGCGGATCCCGTTCGCATGCAGCTTGCCCACTTCGCGCTCGAGCGCGGTGATGAACAGCCGCATCAGGAACGACACTTCGTCGTTCGGCCGGCGCCAGTTTTCCGAACTGAACGCGAACAGCGTCAGGTATTCGACGCCGGCGCGCGCGCAGCCCTCGACCACCGCCCGCACGGCATCGACGCCGCGGGTGTGCCCCGCGACGCGCGGCAAGCGGCGTTCGGTCGCCCAACGGCCATTGCCGTCCATGATGATCGCGATGTGACGCGGCACGACACCGACGTCAGGCACGCGAACGGTAGAGCTGGTATAGGTCATGGCCGTTGAGACAGTAATGCGGGAAGAAGGCGGCGCGCGAGGACGGTCGTCAGACCGTCATGATCTCGGCTTCCTTGGTCTGCACGAGCTTGTCGATTTCGGCAACGTGCTTGTCGGTCAGCTTCTGCACGTCGTCGCTCGCGCGGCGCTCGTCGTCTTCCGAGATTTCCTTGTCCTTCACGAGCTTCTTCAGCGCTTCGTTCGCGTCGCGGCGCAGGTTGCGGATTGCGACCTTGGCCGTTTCGCCTTCGCTCTTCACGACCTTGGTCAGCTCGCGGCGGCGCTCTTCCGTCAGCGCGGGCATCGGCACGCGGATCAGGTCGCCGGTCGTTGCCGGATTCAGGCCCAGATCGGCTTCGCGGATGGCCTTCTCGACCTTCGCGACCATGTTCTTTTCCCACGGCTGCACGCCGATCGTGCGCGCGTCGACGAGCGTCAGGTTCGCGACCTGCGAGATCGGCACCATCGAGCCGTAGTAGTCGACCTGCACGTGATCGAGCAGACCGGTGTGTGCACGGCCCGTACGGATCTTGGCCAGATCGTTCTTGAACGCTTCGATCGAGCGCTGCATCTTTTGCTCGACGCCCTTCTTGACATCAGCGACACTCATTTCAACCTCCGAACCTTCAAACCTTCAAAGAACGCGGGCCCCGCCCGGCGCATGTCGCGCGCCGCGGCCTGTCGCCCGCATCCGCGGGAGTTTACACGTGGACGAGCGTACCTTCGTCCTCGCCCAGCACGATGCGCTTGAGCGCGCCCGGCTTGTTGATCGAAAACACGCGAATCGGCAGCTTCTGGTCGCGGCACAGCGCAAACGCCGTCGCGTCCATCACCTGCAGGTTGCGGCTGATCGCCTCGTCGAAGCTGATCGTCGTGTAACGCGTGGCCGACGGATCCTTCTTCGGATCGGCAGAATATACGCCATCGACCTTGGTCGCCTTCAGCACGACTTCGGCGCCCACTTCCGAACCGCGCAGCGCGGCGGCGGTATCCGTCGTGAAGAACGGGTTGCCGGTGCCGGCCGCGAAGATCACGACGCGGCCTTCCTCGAGCTGGCGGATCGCGCGGGGCCGGATGTACGGCTCGACGACCTGGTCCATGCGCAGCGCGGACTGCACGCGCGCCTCGATGCCGGCGTGGCGCATCGCGTCCTGCAGCGCCAGCGCGTTCATCATCGTCGCCAGCATCCCCATGTAGTCGGCCGTCGCGCGGTCCATGCCGGCCGCGCCGCCCGCGACACCACGGAAAATATTACCGCCACCGATCACGACCGCGAGCTGCGTCCCGAGACGCACGACTTCGGCGATATCGGCCACCATCCGTTCGATCGTCGCGCGATTGATGCCGAAGGCATCGTCGCCCATCAGCGCTTCGCCGGAGAGTTTGAGGAGGACGCGTTTATAGGCATTGGACATAGGGGCTTCCGAGCGACGAGAGGATGACAACCACGAACTGTAGGGGCGAAATACTGATTCGGGCAAGCGCCGACGACCGGACCGGGGTTCCCGGCCGGCCGGCGGCGCCGCCGGCCGCGGCGGAGCGGACGCCCGCCGCGGATGCTGCCTGACTGCTTACTGCTGCTTTGCTGCTGCGACTTGCGCGGCCACTTCGGCGGCGAAGTCGTCCTGGCGCTTCTCGATGCCTTCGCCGACGACGAACAGCGCGAACTTCTGCACCGTCGCATTCGCTGCCTTCAGCATCTGCTCGATCGTCTGCTTGTCGTTCTTCACGAACGTCTGGTTCAGCAGCGACACTTCCTTCAGGTACTTCTGGACGCTGCCGTCGACCATCTTGGCGACGATTTCGGCCGGCTTGCCCGATTCCGCGGCCTTCTGCTCGGCGACGCGGCGTTCCGTGTCGATCAGTTCAGCCGGCACGTCGGCCGACGACAGCGCGACCGGCTTCATCGCGGCGATGTGCATCGCGACGTCCTTGCCGACCTGCTCTTCCGCACCCGTGTACTCGACGATCACGCCGATACGCGCGCCGTGCAGGTACGTGGCGATCTTGTTCGCGGTTTCGAAACGGACGAAACGGCGGATCGACACGTTCTCGCCGATCTTGCCGATCAGCGCCAGACGCACTGCGTCGACGGTCGAGCCTTCGAGCGGCAGCGCCGACAGCGCGGCCACGTCGGCCGGGTTCTGCGTCGCGACGAGTTCCGCGACCGTCTTCGAGAACGCGAGGAAGTCGTCGTTCTTCGCGACGAAGTCGGTTTCGCAGTTCAGTTCGACCAGCGCGCCTGCGTTGCCGCCGACGAACGATGCGACGACGCCTTCTGCCGTCACGCGCGATGCGGCCTTGCTCGCCTTGTTGCCGAGCTTGACGCGCAGCAGTTCTTCAGCCTTGGCCAGATCGCCGTCGGCTTCCGTCAGCGCCTTCTTGCACTCCATCATCGGTGCGTCGGTCTTCGCGCGCAGTTCTGCCACCATGCTTGCGGTAATTGCCGCCATCATTCGCTCCTTGAGTCTGTATTCACAACGCCGCCCGCTTGGACGCGAACGGCCGAGATTCGTTTCCGGACCCGCACCGATTCGGCGCGATCAGGTCCGGCGCACAAGCTTAAAAAAAGGGGGCCTGTTGAGAGCCCCCTTTTTGCGCCGGCTCGGGGCCAGTTACGCGTTTTCCTCGACGTACTCGTCGTCGCCGCGTGCGGCCTGGACCACTTCGTTGACCGCGTTCGCGCGGCCTTCGAGGATCGCGTCGGCCACGCCTTCGGCGTACAGCGCGACTGCCTTGCTCGAGTCGTCGTTACCCGGGATCACGTAATCCACACCTTCCGGCGAGTGGTTCGTATCGACCACGGCGATGACCGGCACGCCCAGCTTGTTCGCTTCCGTGACGGCGATCTTGTGGTAGCCGACGTCGACGACGAAAATTGCGTCCGGAATGCCGCCCATGTCCTTCACGCCGCCGATCGACTTCTGCAGCTTGGCGATTTCGCGTTCGAACAGCAGCGCTTCCTTCTTGCTCATCTTCTCGGTTTCGCCCGATTCGACGGCCGCTTCCATGTCCTTCAGGCGCTTGATCGATACCTTCAGCGTCTTGAAGTTGGTCATCATGCCGCCGAGCCAGCGTGCGTTGACGTACGGCATGCCCGCACGTTGCGCTTCCTGGGCGATCGTGTCACGCGACTGGCGCTTCGTGCCGACGAACAGGATCGTGCCGCGGTTCGCTGCCAGCTGGCGCACGTACTTCTGTGCGTCCGTGAACATCGGCAGCGTCTTTTCGAGGTTGATGATGTGAATCTTGTTGCGGTGACCGAAAATGAACGGAGCCATCTTCGGGTTCCAGAAGCGCGTCTGGTGACCGAAGTGGACACCCGCTTCCAGCATTTGGCGCATCGTAACTGCCATGTAAATTCTCCACGAGGGTTGGGTCTTAAGCCGGCTGCCGTACCGCCGCGCGACCCCGCCTCGAAGGACGTGGATTCCGCACGGACGGCACCCTGGTTGCGCCGGCTTGCGATTCGGCACGTGCGAAACGCCCGTGCCGTAAGCCTTTCACCGCGATGCCGCCCCAAGATGGGGCACAACGGCAAATTTGGATATCGACTTAGCCAAAGAGTATAGCACGCGGATTTGTCCGCTCTCAAGTCGCGCGGCACTTCCGCTTGCCGCGCGGCAGCTGGCCGGACAATCCGCGAAAACCCGCATCCGCGCGGCCGGCAGGGGCTGCGAGGCCCGCCATAAGGTGCGATAATCCGTCAATTCACCGCATTCCAGGCATACCTCGATGGCTATTACGCTCAAAAACGAACACGATATCGCGGAGATGCGCGTCGCCTGCCGTCTCGCGAGCGAAGTGCTCGACTTCATCACGCCGCACGTCGTCGCGGGCGTCACGACCGCCGAACTCGACCGCCTCTGCCACGAGTTCATGCTCAACGAGCAAGGCACGATCCCCGCGCCGCTGAACTACCAGCCGCCCGGCTATCCGCCGTACCCGAAGGCCACCTGCATTTCGGTCAACGACGTGATCTGCCACGGCATTCCCGGCGAGAAGGTGATCAAGAACGGCGACGCGCTCAACATCGACATCACCGTGATCAAGAACGGCTACTTCGGCGACACCAGCCGGATGTTCATCGTCGGCGAGGGTTCGATCCTCGCGAAGCGCCTCGTGCAGACCACCTACGAATGCATGTGGCTCGGCATCGACCAGGTCAAGCCCGGCGCGCACCTCGGCGACATCGGCTACGCGATCCAGAAGCACGCGGAGGCACAGGGCTACAGCGTCGTGCGCGAATACTGCGGCCACGGCATCGGCACGGTGTTCCACGAGGACCCGCAGGTCGTCCACTACGGTCGCCCGGGCACCGGCATCGAACTGAAGGCCGGGATGATCTTCACGATCGAGCCGATGATCAACGCCGGCAAACGCGACATCCGCACGATGCCCGACCAGTGGACGGTCAAGACGCGCGACCGCAGCCTGTCCGCGCAGTGGGAGCACACGGTGCTCGTCACCGAAACCGGTTACGAAGTGCTGACCGTGTCGGCCGGCACGCCGGCGCGCCCCGTGTTCGCGCAACCGGCCGCCGCCGTCTGAGCGCCGTCGCGCCAGCCCGCCCCACCCCGCACCTGAACGGCCGCCCATGAGCGCTCACGCTGCCCCCTCGCCCGAAGCGCTGTCGCGGCGCGCCGAATTCAAGGCCGCCAAGACGGAGATGCTGGAGCGCTTTCGTCACGCGGCGAACGTCGCGTCGCTGATGCACGCGCTGTCGAAACTCACCGACGATGCATTGAAGCGCGTGTGGGACGAATGCGGGCTGCCCGCGACGCTCGCGCTCGTCGCCGTCGGCGGCTACGGGCGCGGCGAGCTCGCGCCCTATTCCGACGTCGACATCCTCGTGCTGCTGCCGGATGCGCACGACGCAGCGCTCGACGCGCGCATCGAGCGGTTCATCGGGATGGCGTGGGATCTCGGCCTCGAGATCGGCAGCAGCGTGCGCACGGTCGCGCAGTGCATCGAGGAGGCGTCGCAGGACGTCACGGTGCAGACCTCGCTGCTGGAAGCGCGCCGCATCGTCGGCAGCACCGCGCTGTTCGAGCGCTTCACCGTGCGCTACCACGAAGCGCTCGACGCCCGCGCGTTCTTCACCGCGAAGGTGCTCGAGATGCGCCAGCGCCACGCGAAGTTCCAGGACACGCCGTACAGCCTCGAACCGAACGTGAAGGAAAGCCCCGGCGGGCTGCGCGACCTGCAGACGATCCTGTGGATCGCACGCGCGGCCGGCTTCGGCAGCAGCTGGCGCGAACTCGACACACGCGGCCTCATCACCGACCGCGAAGCGCGCGAGCTGCGCCGCAACGAAGGCTTCCTGAAGACGCTACGCGCGCGGCTGCACGTGATCGCCGGGCGCCGCCAGGACATGCTCGTGTTCGACCTGCAGACGCAGGCCGCCGAAAGCTTCGGCTATCAGCCGACGCAGGCCAAGCGCGCGAGCGAGCAGTTGATGCGCCGCTACTACTGGGCCGCGAAAGCCGTCACGCAGCTCGCGACGATCCTGATCCAGAACATCGAGGCGCAGCTGTTCCCCGCGACGAGCGGCATCACGCGCGTGCTGTCGGCCGATCGCTTCGTCGAGAAACAGGGGATGCTCGAGATCGTCGACGACGGCGTGTTCGAGCGCCATCCCGACGCGATCCTCGAAGCGTTCCTGCTGTACGAAACGACCCGCGGCGTGAAAGGCCTGTCCGCCCGCACGCTGCGCGCGCTGTACAACTCGCGCGAGATCATGAACAACGCGTGGCGCCGCGATCCGCAGAACCGCGCCACGTTCATGCGGATCCTGCAGCAGCCCGAAGGCATCACGCACGCGTTCCGGCTGATGAACCAGACGAGCGTGCTCGGCCGCTATCTGCTGAATTTCCGCCGTATCGTCGGCCAGATGCAGCACGACCTGTACCACGTGTACACGGTCGATCAGCACATCCTGATGGTGCTGCGCAACATCCGCCGCTTCGCGGTGGCCGAGCATGCGCACGAATACCCGTTCTGCAGCCAGCTGATCGGCAACTTCGAGCGCCCGTGGGTGCTGTACGTCGCGGCGCTGTTCCACGACATCGCGAAGGGCCGCGGCGGCGATCACTCGACGCTCGGGATGGCCGACGCGCGACGCTTCTGCCGCGAGCACGGCATCGCCGGCGACGACGCGGCGCTGATCGTGTGGCTCGTCCAGCATCACCTGACGATGAGCCAGGTCGCGCAGAAACAGGACACGAGCGACCCCGAAGTCATCAAGCGCTTCGCCGAGGTGGTCGGTAACGAACGCTACCTCACCGCGCTCTACCTGCTGACCGTCGCCGATATCCGCGGCACGAGCCCGAAGGTGTGGAACACCTGGAAGGGCAAGCTGCTCGAGGATCTGTACCGCATCACGCTCGCGGTGCTCGGCGGCGCGAACCCCGACGCGCATTCGGAGCTGAAGTCGCGGCAGGAGCAGGCGCTCGCGCTGCTGCGCCTGGAAACCGTGCCCGACGACGCGCACCGCGCGCTGTGGGATCAGCTCGACGTCGGCTTCTTCCTGCGTCACGACGCGGCCGACATCGCGTGGCAGACGCGCGTGCTGTACCGGCACGTGAACGCCGAAACCGCGATCGTCCGCGCGCGGCCGTCGCCGATCGGCGACGCGCTGCAGGTGCTCGTGTACGTGAAGGATCGCCCCGACCTGTTCGCGGGCATCTGCGCGTATTTCGACCGCAACGGGCTGTCGGTGCTCGATGCGCGCGTCAGCACGACGCGGCACGGCTACGCGCTCGACAACTTCATCGTCACGCAGACCGAACGCGACGTGCGTTACCGCGACATCGCGAATCTCGTCGAGCAGCAGCTCGCGACGCGGCTCGCCGAAACCGCATCGCTGCCGGAACCGTCAAAGGGCCGCCTGTCGAGGCTGTCCCGGACGTTTCCGATCACGCCGCGCGTCGACCTGCGGGCCGACGAGCGTGGTCAGTACTACATCCTGTCCGTGTCCGCCAACGACCGGCCGGGCCTTCTCTATTCGATCGCGCGCGTACTCGCCGAACATCGGATCGGCGTCCATGCGGCGCGGATCAATACGCTCGGCGAGCGCGTCGAAGACATCTTCCTGCTCGCGGGCGCCGGCCTGTCCGACAACCGCCTGCAGATCCAGCTCGAAACCGAATTGCTGCGTGCGATCGCAGTCTGAATGAATCCCAGCGTTTATGCGCACCAAATTAACCGTCAAGAATCCGAAGCCGGCGTCGCCGACTCGCGCCCCTGTCCGCTCCGGCAGCCTCGTCGCCCGCAAGCCGGTGCGCCCCGCCGCGCCGCCCGCGGGGGATAAGCCGGCCCGCCCGAAGAAGGCGCCCGCTGCGGCCGCCGCCACCGGCGAGCGCTCGTTCAAGCCGCGTGGTGCGGCCGGCGCCGAGCGTCCGGGCGCGGATCGCGCACCGGCCAAGCGCGCCCCGCGTGACGGCGGCGCCGAGCGTGGCGCGCGCGCGCCGTATCGTGACAATGCGGCCGGTGAAGGTGCGAAGCGCAGTTTCGGCGATCGCCGCACGTCGTCGGATCGGCCGCCTCGCCGTGGCGATGACGATGCGCGACCGCGTCGTGCCGGTGCCGACGATGGCAAGCGCCCTTCCTACCGCGACAACGCGACCGGTGAAGGCGCGAAGCGCAGTTTTGGCGATCGACGCACATCGTCCGATCGTCCGGCTCGCCGCGATGACGATGCACGTCCGCGTCGCGCGGGTGGCGAAGGCAGCACGCGCGCGCCCTATCGCGACAACGCATCCGGCGAAGGCGCGAAGCGCAGCTTCGGGGACCGCCGCACGTCGTCCGATCGTCCGCCGCGCCGTGATGACGATGCACGTCCGCGCCGCGCAGGCGCCGACGAAGGCAAGCGCCCGTCCTATCGCGACAACGCGGCTGGCGAAGGCGCGAAACGCAGCTATGGCGACCGCCGTCCGTCGTCCGATCGCCCGCCCCGCCGTGATGACGACACGCGTCCGCGCCGTGCAGCAGGTGGCGACGACAGCAAGCGCCCGTCCTACCGCGACAAGCCCGCTGGCGAAGGGGCGAAGCGCAGCTTCGGCGACCGCCGCACGTCGTCTGATCGCCCCCCGCGCCGCAATGATGACGATGCGCGGCCGCGTCGTGCCGGTGCCGACGAAGGCAAGCGCCCGTCCTACCGCGACAAGCCCGCCGGCGATGGCGCGAAGCGCAGCTTCGGCGACCGTCCGGCCCGCCCCGCGCGCGATGGCGAGCGCCGTTCGTTCGGCGCGGTGAAGACCGCGCAACCCGTCAAGCGCGCGGCGGCCGACGTCGACTACGGCGACGAAACGGGCCTGCTGCGCCTGTCGAAGCGGATGTCCGAACTCGGCATGTGCTCGCGCCGCGAAGCCGACGAATGGATCGAAAAGGGCTGGGTGCTCGTCGACGGCGAACGCATCGACACGCTCGGCACCAAGGTGCGCGCCGACCAGAAGATCGAGATCGACGAGCGTGCGAGCGCCGCGCAGGCCGCGCAAGTGACGATCCTGCTGCACAAGCCGGTCGGCTACGTATCGGGCCAGGCGGAAGACGGCTACGAGCCGGCGGCCGTGCTGATCACGCGCGCGAACCGCTGGAGCGGCGACCATTCGCCGGTGCGCTTCTCGCCGCAACACCTGCATGCACTCGCACCGGCCGGCCGTCTCGACATCGACTCCACCGGCCTGCTCGTGCTGACGCAAAACGGCGTGATCGCGAAGCAGTTGATCGGCGAACAGTCGGACATCGACAAGGAATACCTGGTGCGCGTGCGCTTCGGCGAGCGACTGATCGACATCGACCAGCACTTCCCGGCGGAATCGCTCGCGAAGCTGCGCCACGGCCTTGAGCTCGACGGCGTCGCGCTGAAGCCCGCGCTGGTGAGCTGGCAGAACGGCGAGCAGTTGCGCTTCGTGTTGCGCGAAGGCAAGAAGCGCCAGATCCGCCGCATGTGCGAACTGGTCGGCCTCGACGTGATCGGCCTGAAACGCGTGCGCATGGGTCGCGTGATGCTCGGCGCGCTGCCGCAAGGCCAATGGCGCTATCTGTCCGCCGACGAGACGTTCTGACCGTAGGCGCACCCGGTGCGCGATCCAATGAAAAAGCCCGCTCAAGCGGGCTTTTTCATTTTCGCGGAAGCGCGGACGATCAGTCGTCGTCGGCCGGATCGAGCCCGGGGAACAGCACCTCGGTGAAACCGAAGCGCGTGAAATCGGTGATCCGCATCGGATACAGCTTGCCGATCAGATGATCGTACTCATGCTGAACCACGCGCGCATGGAACCCCTCGGCGACGCGATCGATCTTCTGGCCGAACTGGTCGAAGCCGCTGTAGCGCACCTTCGCGTAGCGGCTGACGACGCCGCGCATGCCCGGCACCGACAGGCAGCCTTCCCAGCCCTCTTCCATCTCCGGCGGCAGGTACTCGACCTTCGGGTTGATCAGCACGGTCTCCGGCACCGGCGGCGCATCCGGGTAGCGGTTGTTGTTGCCGAAGCCGAAGATGATGATCTGAAGCCCGATGCCGATCTGCGGCGCGGCGAGCCCCGCGCCGTTCGCGTGGTGCATCGTCTCGAACATATCCGCGACGATCTCGTGCAGCTCGGGTGTATCGAACCGCTCGACCGGCTGGGCGATTTCGAGCAGGCGCGGATCGCCCATCTTCAGGATCTCGCGAATCATGGCGTATTGCCCTCCAGGAGTTGGTGCAGACCGTCTTCGTCCAGCACGGGGATGCCGAGTTCCTCGGCCTTCGCGAGCTTGCTGCCGGCTTCGGCGCCCGCGACCACGTAATCCGTCTTCTTCGATACCGAACCAGCCACCTTGGCGCCGGCCGCTTCGAGCATCTCCTTCGCCGCATCGCGCGTGAGATTCGGCAGCGTGCCCGTCAGCACGACCGTCTTGCCGGCCAGCACGCCCTGCGGCGCCTTCGGCGCGGGCGGCCCTTCCGGCCACGTGACCTTGCCCGGCGCGCGCAACTGCTCGATGACCGTGCGGTTGTGCTCTTCCGCGAAGAACTGGTGAATCGACTCGGCCACGATCGGCCCGACGTCGTTCACTTCGAGCAGTTCCTCGATCGACGCGTCCATGATCGGCGTCAGCGAGCCGAAATGCTTCGCGAGATCCTTCGCGGTCGATTCGCCGACATGGCGGATGCCGAGCCCGTAGATGAAGCGCGCGAGCGTCGTATGCTTGGCCTTCTCGAGCGAATCGAGCAGGTTCTGCGCGGACTTCTCGGCGAACCGGTCGAGTTCGGCCAGCGTCGCGAAGCCCAGATTGAACAGGTCGGCCGGCGTGCGCACGAGATTCAGCTCGACGAGCTGGTCGATGATCTTCTCGCCGAGGCCATCGATATCGAGCGCGCGGCGTTGCGCGAAATGCCACAGCGCCTGCTTGCGCTGCGCCGGGCAGAACAGCCCGCCCGTGCAGCGCGCGATCGCCTCGTCCGGCAGGCGCTCGATCTTCGAGCCGCACACCGGGCATTCGGTCGGCATCACGAATTCGGCCGCATCCGCCGGGCGCCGGTCGAGCAGCGCGCCGACGACTTCCGGAATCACGTCGCCCGCGCGCCGCACGATCACGGTGTCGCCGATCCGGATGTCCTTGCGGCGCACTTCGTCCTCGTTGTGCAGCGTCGCATTGGTCACGGTCGCGCCGCCGACGAACACCGGCTCGAGACGCGCGACCGGCGTGATCGCACCGGTGCGGCCGACCTGCACGTCGATCGCGACGAGCTTCGTCAGCGCTTCCTGCGCGGGGAACTTGTGCGCGAGCGCGAAGCGCGGCGCACGCGACACGAAGCCGAGCCGCTCCTGCTCGTCGCGCCGGTTGACCTTGTAGACGACGCCGTCGATGTCGTACGGCAGCGACTCGCGCTTCTCGCCGACCTTGCGGAAGAAGTCGAGCAAGCCTTCGGCGCCGTGCACGACCGCGCGCTCCCGGTTCACCGGCAGGCCGAGCGACTCGTACCAGTCGAGCAGCGCGCTGTGCGTGTCGGGCATCGGCATCCCGTCGAGCACGCCGATCCCGTACGCGAAGAACGACAGCGGCCGCTGCGCGGTGATTTTCGAGTCGAGCTGGCGCAGGCTGCCGGCCGCCGCGTTGCGCGGATTCGCGAATTCGCGCTGCTCGGCCGCGCGCTGGCGTTCGTTCAGGCGTGCGAAATCGCGCTTGAACATCAGCACCTCGCCGCGTACGTCGAGCACCGCCGGCACGTGCTTGCCCTTCAGCTTCAGCGGAATCGAGCGGATCGTGCGCACGTTCTCGGTCACGTCCTCGCCCGTCGTCCCGTCGCCGCGCGTCGCGGCCTGCACGAACACGCCTTGCTCGTAGCGCAGCGAGATCGCCAGGCCGTCGAACTTCAGTTCGCACGCGTATTCGACGGGGTCGGTCACCGAGCCGGCGAGATCGGTCGTCTTGGCGAGCGCGTCGGCGACGCGCTTGTCGAACGCGACGATGTCCTCGTCGGCGAAGCCGTTGTTCAGCGACAGCATCGGCGCATCGTGGACGACCGGCGTGAAGCCGCCGGCCGCTTCGCCGCCGACGCGCTGCGTCGGCGAATCGGGCGTCACGAGTTCGGGATGGTCGGTTTCGAGCTGCTGCAACTCGCGGAACAGCCGGTCGTATTCGGCGTCGGGCAGATCCGGCTGGTCGAGCACGTAATAGGCGTAGTTCGCCCGCTCGAGTTGGTCGCGCAGCCACGCGGCGCGCGCGTCGGGCTGGCTGGCTGGCGGTTCGGCTTGGGTTCGGGCCATGCTGGCGGCAGAGTCGTTCTGAAAAATCGGATGCCCGATTATCTCAGTTTGACGCCGCGGCGGGGTACGCAATGCGGGCCGGATGACGTGCTGCAGCGCACACGAAACAGTGCGCGCCGCAGCGACGGACGACGGCGCCAACGACCGTCGCCCGCGCCATCGCATTACTGGCTAAAGAGGCGGCGCGTGATCGGCGAACCGGCCGGGATGCCGGCTTCCTCGAGCTTCGCGTACAGCTTCATCAGTTGCTGGTCGATCGCGACCAGCGTCGACTCCGGCAGCGGCCGGCGCGAATCGTCGACGACGCGTGCGCCGATCCGCTCGGACAGCGACTTCGCGTAATCGCACATCAGCCGGAACGGCAGGATGTCCTCTTCCGCCACCGGCACGTCGAGCACCAGCGTGATCATGTTGCCGCCCTTGTACGTCAGGTCGTCGCGCAGGAAGTTGGTGTCGCCGAACTGCAGCATGAATACCGGGTTCTGCTTCGCGTCGAGCTTCACGAAGCGCGTGCCGTCGCGCGACAGCAGCAGCCCGTCCTGCGACGCGACCGCCTGCACGTAGTTCGCCGACCACGGCGCACCGTCCGACATCACGTTGATCGACAGTTGCGCGTCGCACTGCGCGGCAAACGCGTCGAGCTCGCGCGCCATCGCGACCGTTTCCATCATGTCCGGGAATTCCGGCGCGCCGTCGATCGCGTCCGCGAACTGCTGGACGCCCGTCACGAATTCGGAGAATTCGAGCTCGTTCAGCGCGCCGCTGCGGTTCGCAAGCTGGGCAGCCGCGCGCAGCTCTTCGTAGCGCACGCCGTTCTGCAGCAGTTCCCACTGGCCGCCTTCCGGCTTGCCTTCGATGTGCACGGGCTTGCTGCCCGCGCGGCGCAGTCGCTGCGCGACCGGCAGGATCTTGTCGCCCGGCAGCGGGCCGTTGAGGCGGATCGGCACGATGCAGTCGATCCGGCGGTCGACGATCGCAGGCGGCGCCGACGAGACCGTCGTCGCGGCCGGCATCACCGGTTCGGTCGGCTCGGCCGGTTCGGCCGCCGCTTCATGCGTGGCGGCGGGCACGGCCTCTTCGCCGGCAACCGGTTCGGTCGATTCGGCCGACGTGTCGACGCCCGTCGCCTCGGCCTGCAGGTCGGCCGGCGTATCGGCCGGCGCCGCGCCGCTCCCGGCCCCGCCGAACGTCGGCTCGACGCGCGCGGCTTCGGCCGCAGC